>NZ_CEZPJD010000528.1:0-2082 GCF_983059655.1 Okeania sp. | reverse complement strand
ATTTACAAAAGGCGATTATTAATCATCAATTTGTTGATGGTTTTTGTCAGTTATGGGAAGCCAACTTAGAGAATGCCGAACAGATAGTATCTGATGAGTTGTATTTGACAAAAGTAGCTGGTATGAATTTTCTCAAGGAGCTACAAAGATTAGATAGTTATTCAGAAGGTTTTCAGCAGCAGTATCAGAAAATATCTCAATATTTGCTCAAATATTATATTCATTTTGGCAATGTATTGATGGAAAATGAGTCTTATGCTAATGCAGAGATGTTTTATCAAAAAGCTTTACAACTTCAGCCAAATTCACCAGAAATTTATTATTTATTAGGGAAGAGTTTAGTTAAGCAAAAACGGTTAAATCCAGCAATTATTAGTTATCGGCTAGCTATCCAAATATTGTTAAGTGAAAATATAATTTCTGAGACGATAAGTATTTATTTTGATTTGGGAAAAGTTCTGGAAAAGCAACAAAAATGGCAGCAGGCGATAGATTGCTACAGTAAAATTTTATCTGAAAAAGTAATATTAGATTCGCAGATATTCAAAAATAATCTTCAGCCTTATCAAAAATTAGAAGGATTGCATTTATCTACAAAAGATTGGATAGAACAATTAGACAGTAAAAATTATTCGCCAAGATATATAGAAGTAAAATTAGAAAAATCTACAACAGAAGATATAGCAAAAATTACTAAACCTTCAATTCAGGAATTAAGTTCTAAAAATCAGCAGAAAAATTTAGAATGTCATGGGTTAAATTGTGGTAAATGTTTATCGGAAATTTATCAGTATTTTGAAGCCAAATACCTTGCCCCAGCAGTTTATAGTCTCAATGCTAGAAGTGGGTTAAGCCAAGATATGGATGTTTTGAATAAGAGTTTAGGGAAAAAAAGCTCTTTCCTCAAGCAACTAAAAAAAGGGGATATACCCTCCTTGACAGAAGACTCAAAAAGTAGTTCATCTAATTTTTCTCACTTTCTGAAAATTTCCCAGACTCCCAATTTCGTAACAATAGTACCAGAAGGAAGAGCTTGGATTATGCCCAAGAAAAATTACTGGAGACTATGTTACGCGATCGCCATTATGACTCCAGACAACTATTTATTAGCAGATGTGTCTAGGGAGTATCCATCCCCATTACCAGGATGTACCAACCATGACCCAGGTAAACATCGAATATTTGATTTAGAAGAACTTCCGTCTCTAGAGAAAATTCATGGTAAAGTAGCGGTATTATCAGTACTGTCGGGAAATGTGTATTTTCATTGGGTAGTGGACCTATTGCCCAGAATAGAGATATTACGTCGGGGCATAAATTTAGAAGAGATAGATTGGTTTCTGGTTAATGACTATCAACAACCTTTTCAGCAGGAGACCTTGAGAATTCTGGGCATTCCCGAAGAGAAAATTCTGGCGAGCGATCGCCATCCCTATATTCAAGCAGAAGAATTAGTCGTCCCTTCATATTCTAGTTATTTAGGATGGTTACAACCTTGGGGAGTAAAATTTTTGAGAGAGGTATTTCTCAAAGAAAGAATTATTGAAAAGTCAGAGTTGCCAGAAAGAATATATATAAGTAGGGGTAATGCTAGGTATCGCCGAGTAATGAATGAACCAGAGGTAGTAGAGATATTAAGCAAATTTGGTTTTACCTGTATTACTCCAGAGTCTATGTCCCTAGAAAGTCAAATTGCCACTTTTGCTCATGCGAAAATTATAGTTGCTCCTCATGGAAGTGGTCTCACAAATATAGTATTCTGTAATCCAGAGACTAAAGTTATTGAACTTTTCTCGCCCAACTATCTCAGATACTACTATTGGCATATTAGCCAATTATTAGGACTCGAGCATTACTTTTTAGTAGGTGAAGCATTTAGTTGTTATCCTATTAGAAATTTAATGTATGAAAGTTCCCTTGTAGAAGATATTTTGGTGAACTTAGGGTCACTCAATTTAATGCTTAAAGCTGTAGGTATTATCTGAAAAAGGTTGGAGGTTTTGGGAAGTAGGGGAGTGGGGGAGTGAGGGAGTGGGGGAGATTAAATAGAGGTTTAATTAGAGTTTGGGGAGTAGGGGAGTG
>NZ_CEZPJD010000527.1:0-5604 GCF_983059655.1 Okeania sp. | reverse complement strand
TGACCAACTATTTGTGACATTTTTTAAGTGAATTGGTATAGCAGTCGAAACAAAATGTGCCGAAATTTATCAATGCTCAAACTAGCTTCAGGGATTACTTTTAACTCTTAACTTTTAACTTTTAACCAAAAAATAAGGTCTGAAGCCTCCTCTTTTAAGGGGATGAAAAAAAATCAAGTTCAATATTTCAAGCCTCTGACTTTAACTAGGGTTTGCTGATTAAACCTAAATGTCTTTACTGATATTGGTTTTAGCCTTTTTGGGTAGTGAGAAAGTACCTGGTTTTCAGATCAAAATGTTCAAAAATTTATCATTTTAGGCAAAAGTTGGGCAAAAAAAAATTACTTTCCTGCTCCCCTACTCCCCCGCTCCCCTACTCCTACTAAAAGACTTTTTCAGCAAGCCCTAACTAGAGGTACTGATAACTGATAACTGAAATGACTTTTAACTTTTGACTTTTGCTTTATCTCCTATTCCCTGGCGCGTAGCGCTATACAAAAAATTTGAAGTTCAAACACAGATTGTGATTAGGTTAACTCTCTTAGACCCTCAAAAAAATACTCCTTTAAAAAATTGGGACTTTCAGAATGAATCAATAATTAAGATTGGTCGCTCTGTGGATAATCAGGTTGTTTTATCTGATAGTTTAGTTTCACGATATCATCTGGAGCTACACAAAATACCAAAGTCCCAATCTGGAAATATTTGGCGACTAGTTAGTCATGGTACAAATGGAACTTTTGTGAATGGAGTTTTGATGTCTCAGGGAATTATTTCTGATGGTTTCCTGATTCAGTTAGCCAGAGGTGGCCCTATTTTCAAGTTTCAGATTCAGGTTCCATCTGTTGCTAATGTTCCTCAACAATGTTGTTCCCGAGCTGGTGATAACCCACCAGGAAATTTATTTTGCATTTATTGTGGTAAACCAATTAAAGTTGAACGCAGTATTCGTCAGTATCAAGTATTACGAATATTGGGTCAGGGTGGCATGGGTACTACCTATTTGGCTTGGGATCGCGATCGCAATAGTTTACAAGTAGGCGCTTCACCTGCTGCTGCTTTGGTGGTGTTAAAAGAAATGAATGCTGATATGGCTCAGATCCGCAAAGCTCAAGAATTATTTGAACGAGAAGCTAGAGCTTTGAAATCATTAAATCATTCAGGAATTCCTAAGTTTTTTGACTTTTTTGTGGAAGAAGACAAGAAATATTTAGCTATGGAAATGATTCATGGTCAGGATTTGGAAAAACGTATTTCTTTACAGGGACCAGTGTTGCCAACACAGGCAATTGAGTGGATGATTCAGACTTGCGAGGTTCTAGAATATATTCACTCGCAAGATCCTCCACTGATTCACCGCGATATTAAACCTGCTAATCTTCTAGTGCGTCGCCGTGATAATCAGATAATAGTTCTAGATTTTGGGGCAGTCAAAGAAATTGGAACGCCTTTGGGTACGCGGATCGGCGCAGAAGGTTATAGTGCCCCCGAACAAGACCGCGGGCAACCTTTGACTCAATCCGATCTATATGCTGTGGGTGCAACCTCAATCTTTTTATTGACTGCTCAAAGTCCGATGCACTTCTATGATAATCGTGGTGATGGTTATCGGTTTTATATTGAAAGCGTTCCCACTATTACACCACAACTAAGGAAGGTAATTGAAAAAGTTACCCAACCATTGCCTGGCGATCGCTATCAAACTGCTCAAGAGCTTGCAGATGCTTTAAAAGATTGCCTTTAATGTGCATCGTCAGTATTGAAATATCTCAGTATGTATAGCAGGGAACAGGGGGTCTATTTCAGTTATCAGTTATCAGTTATCAGTACCTCTGCCTGTTTGCGCAGCATTCGGCAGGAAAGTCAGAGGCTTGAAATATTGAACTTTATTTTCTCTTGGTCGATTGGATATGGCGAGGAGACCTGCTCTTGACAGAGCCGCTCCGAAGATCGCCATCCCACCCTACGGGAAGCTGCGCTTTTCGCGCCAGCGTTGCAAAGCAAACGACCGCTTTTTCAACCCCTTTAAAGGGCAGGAGGCTTGAGACCTGATTTGTTGGTTAAACATTTATCTGTCTGAGGTTCGATCGTCAGTCTATTTCCTAACGGCCAAGACGGTTGCTATACAAGAGTTTTTGAGTTATTGGTAGAGATATAGCACTCGCGCATAGGGGAGTTATCTGATTGGCGACGTACAGAAGTTAGAAGTCAGAAGTTAGAAGTAATTCCTGACTGAGTTTGAGTATTTATAATTGCCCTAACCTATTTGTGTAGTGCTATATTACAAACAAAACTTCTGAAAAAAACAAATGTATTTAGATGTTTACTCAATCAAATGACTCAGTGTTACGCTCAAAGAATTTACAGAGTTTGCTAGGCTTTGTTTACGAACTAAAGCTGCACTCTAACCACATAGTTTGCCCTCAAAAGTAAGCAATTATGTTTACAGAAATGAACTTAACTTGAGACGAGTCATTTTAAGTTTAACAATTAGCAGATTTTTTTTCTAATAAATCCTAATCAACCTGTATTCAGTTATTTAGTTATCAGTTTTAAAATTGCTTTGGTATCAATTTAGTTTCTCGATTACAGCCTAAGAAACTAAAAAGTTTTATTTTGTTTTACTCTATTTTGTAGAGCGATCGCCTAATTATTCTATACTTTCAGTGTTATTGCTTAGACGTTGCGACTAATCGACTACATTCTAGCAATTTCTATCGCTTAAACTCAAGAATTATTCAGCCTAACTAATCTTAATTTGATTAGGAAATTAGATTAATCTTCTTCCCACACTTCTACAACCAAAATTTCACCGATTGGATCTTGCATAGAAAAATCAAAATCTTGAAGTTGCTTTTTCCAATAAGGCCACTTATCCCCAAAAAGTAGGGCTATTTTCCAGATACTATCTGTTGGCTTGATTATATTAGATTCTACGAGGGAACTCACCTGACGCTGAAATTTTTCCATCTGGTGTATAACCTTTTGGCTCATAATACCTCTTTATTTTTTTAAATTCTTCTTGAAATTAACTCCCCGATTCTCACTTTTACCTGTTCGTGGATTTTTTGTGCTTTTGGGGTAGTTACCTTCTAGATTTATAGTTTAACATACTTACTTTTGGCAAGGTATTATAAGTAAAACTAAATAATTAAAAATCAATAGTGAGATTTTTTTATTCAAGTCAATTTTTACAAGTTTTACTACTTGAAAGAAAGTAAGTAATGTGATAATAGTAATATATTTTCCTATATGATTTTATTATAATTTGTAACATAAAATTATATATATTTCAGATAAATTTAGCCATATATGCCGTCTGCCTATCAATCATTTGTAGTAAACATCAAAGAAGCACCTCAGCGAGGGATCAGTAGATTTTTTTTGAGACAACCTCGGAAAACGGAGTATCCTGGAAGGGGAAGGAGATTTTAACTCCTCCTCAATCATCAGCCAGATCGAGTCTGGGTTTTTTTACTAGAGTGATAAAAGTTGATAGCTAGTTCAGTACTTTTAAATATCTGACTTTCCGACGGAATGTTGCGCAAACAGCAGTCGTTACTGTTAGCATATCTCCGATCATCAAAAACTAATTAATAACTTAAATGACGTAATTGCGTCTGTATCTAATGAGACAAATTAGCTCACTAATAAAAAATTAAATCAATCATTCCACTCTTAGAGGTTGTCTGAGAAATCTCATTTGCTACACACGCGCCCCCGCGCATCCCCCTTTCAACAAAACTTGTTCCCCCAGAATTAGGGGGCTAGGGGGGCAAAATTCAGTATCAAACAACTTTTGAGATCCTCTTATTCATCAATTCTTTCTTCCTACTCCCTACTCTCTACTGCCTCTTTTGGAGAATTATCCAATGCGATCATGCGATCGTAAACATGACGAGACAGTTTAGGGAATATTTTCTCATCTGTGGCGTAAGCACGATCTTCTGCAAAGACTGCCAGAATATAAATAGCTTTATCATCCAAAGTTCTCACAAATGCTACATCCATACGATGTCTGGTAGTGAAACCAACTTTAGAACCGAAATAAATATTGCTGGGTAAAGATTCACCGAGAAAACCTTTGATTCCATTGTAGGGGTCATTTTGCCATGCTTCAGGTGTTAAATCTCTGGTTAACAAATAAGCCATTCTGGTACTATATTGCCGTGAAACTGCCTGCCTGGTATATATTTCATAGGTTAGTCTTGCTGCATGATCGGTGGAAATCAAATTTCTGAGAAACTTACCATTTTTCTTTCTGAGTTGGCGATCGCGACCTACAGGGCCTTCTTGACTAGGAGAATATCGAGGATAATTTTTTGTGCTAACTATTAAATTTTTATAACCTGCTTTATGGAAAAATTCGTTGACTGACTTTCTTTTTTCTAACCACTTTTCTAATTCTTTTCCTTCTAATGTTTTCCCCGATCTAGTATCAGTAATTGCATCTAAAATTTTACTTGCAGAATCGTTATGAGACTTCTGCATCATTGCTCTCAAGTCTCCATGAAACTTAGGTTCATCTTCAATTAGACCTTTTTTTACTGCTCCATAAAATGCAGCCATCCAAAATAATTTAGAGACACTAGCAGGATATCTCACTTCTTGGCTTTGATATCCAGCAAATGTATGAATATCTTGGTTACTAACATCTATTAAACTAATAGATAAGGGTTCTGTTGGCAGCCCTTTTTCTTCAGAAATTTTAACCAATTCATCAACTATTTCCTGTAGTTGAGGATTATAACGTAGAGGTGGTTTTCTGCGAACATTGTAGGCAAATCCTAAGTCTTCTGGAGTTTGTTGAGGAACTGGGCGTACATAGGGTGGTACAAGGGTAGGTGATATGGAGGTTTGAGGAGAAGGTTGAGCTGTGGGTGAAGTTGTGCGACTTCTGAAAGGTAGGGTAATAACCCAGCTTGCGGTCATTAATATGGCGACTAATATAAGGATATTTTTATATTTTAACTGAGATAATGTTAGTTTTGTACTTTTTGTTTTAACTCGCCGACGTACTTTAACTGGACGTCGCTTGGCTACCCGATATGGTGGACGGACTCGATGAAATGTTTGAGGTGGTAACTTTTCTGCGTGCATTTGAATAATATCTGAGAAATATAAGTAGTGGACTGACACAGCTGAAATGCTGCCCGGCGACGGATTGTTAAATACTTTTCACAGCTTAATATTTTAGCCGTAATGGCGCACTATATAATACCATTTATCAAAAATTTTCTACATTTTTTTGAGTAGAGGAGTAGGGAAGTGGGGGAGTGGGGGAGTGGTAAAAAGTAAGAATAATTAATATTGACTGGGCTATTTTTAGCAAAAAAGTGATTCAAACTGTTTTAATTAGTTGATCGCTAAAGTTTTACCCAAGTATAGCGTTACTTTTAGAAATTGGTATAATAATGAAGTATTTTAACTGTGTTACAGCATTAGTAATAATTTGATTAGTTTCCAGGACTGTACTATAAATAGTGCTAAATTTTCAACTATGGCTGGGAAATTAATTTCAAGGCCATTAGTTATTATGGGGAAACAAGACAGTAAATTAGATTAATTTAATATCTGTTTTCGCAGGATTATTGACAAAAATGG
>NZ_CEZPJD010000526.1:0-5616 GCF_983059655.1 Okeania sp. | reverse complement strand
CAAACAGCTAGAGGTACTGATAACTGATAACTGATAACTGATAACTGAAATGACCCTAGTAAAGAAATCTAGTTAATGCTGAAAACAGTTCTCATTTCACTAAAATATATGACCACAGAAAAACACCATAGTATTACATACTAGGGAATAGAAAACTGTAAAAGGGTTTTAGGCTTGAAAAATTTCTGTACCTAATTCTTGTAGTGCTATATCAAATAACGGTAAAATCTTTACTAAAATTATCAAGTAAAGAGTAAATCTGTTTAATCAACTCCTAATAACTAATTATTTTTCATAACTCTTGAATACACAACGAACATGAAACCCGACATAAAAACAATCATTCAAATCCTTTCTTCAAAAGGTCATATTCAATATAATCAAGAATCTATTAGTCAACTAGAACACGCTCTTCAATGTGCTACTCTAGCAGAAGCTGCAAAAGCCAATAATGAACTAATTTTAGCTTGCTTATTTCACGACTTAGGACATCTAATTCACGACTTGGGAGAAGATGCTGCAAATAAAGGTATTAATGACCATCATGAATATCGTAGTATTAAATATTTAAAACATTTATTTGGTGAAGCTGTAACAGAACCCATTCGCCTTCATGTTGAAGCTAAACGTTATCTTTGTGCAACAAAACCTGAATATTTTTCAACTTTATCATCAGCTTCTAAACAAAGTTTAGAATTACAAGGAGGAATATTTTCTTCTGATGCTGCTGCTCAATTTATTAATCAACCCTATGCAAAAGATGCAGTAAAACTAAGAATTTTGGATGACAAAGCTAAAGTTGTTGGCTTTAAAACTCCAGATTTAAAACACTTTACTCAGATAATCTATCAAACAAGGGAATAGGGAACAGGGAATAGTGGTACTTATACCATTTATCAAAATTTTTTCTACATTTTATTTAGAATAACAATAGGTAATTAAGAGAGTGAAGTGAGAACTAAACATGATAATAATTTATGCTAAATAGCTAACAATCACAAAAAAAAAATTGACTTGTATTAATTATTTGAGAGGTAATTGGTATTATATCAAGTCTCATTAATTAACCATAATATTAGACATTTTTTAGTGGAAAAAATGCGTTAAAGTCAGTCTAGAAAAGGGAATTACATCGATGCCTCAAAAATAGCTATAACCTTTGCTTATTCAAGATTTATGCCTTTTTGAAATAAAAGCTTCTGCCTAACTATATTTGAACCTATTTTCTGGCTTTATTTTGTTTAATTCCAAATAATAAATTTTCCGATAAATCAATTGAAAAGAAGAAATTCACCCTTGATATAACATCAATCACTAAATTTATTAACAGGTAGTAAATCTGGAAAAAAAACAATGATAGTTTTCACCTATATTTTCCTAGATTAATTATTAAAAATAAAATTATCAATCAAATTAATTATCGCTGATTTATTTTCAATCAACCACCTTTAATAATAAGATAATTAAAATAGAGTTTGGATTTTTAGGGAAAAAGGAAATTGTAGGGAAAAAGAAAAAAAAGAGAAATATTAAAGCAATAAAATTCTCATATAAATCATTCCCGATCGCTATATTTTAGCTTTGGCAGTCCTGCAACCTTAATGGTATGTTAAGACAAGCAAAACTTAAAGTGGGAGTATCTTGATCCAACTGCCTATACCATAACAACCTTTCACTACTAAAAATACCCTAAGTATTTATAGCAAAAACTAGTAAAGACGGTATAACAAATTAATTGTAACTATAAAAAAACTGATGAATAATTTCCCAAAAATCACTCATGTTATTTATGACTTAGACGGTTTACTTCTGGATACAGAATCAATTCATGCTCAGGTAAATTCAGAAGTTACCAGCCGTTATGGCAAAATTTTCGACAAACAAACTAAGTGCAAAATTACTGGTAGAAAATCAATTGATTCTGCCAAAGCAATTGTAGAAATATTAGAACTACCTGTCACTCCTGAAGATTATCTTCAACAAAGAAATACCCTCACATATCAACGCTTTCCTGAAGCAAAACCAATGCCAGGTGCAGTTCATCTTACCCAACATTTATATCAAAATAAAATACCTCAAGCTGTAGCTACCAGCTCTTCCAAAGAACCATTTAATTTAAAAACAAAAAATCATCAAGAATGGTTCCAATTATTTAATCATATTGTTGTAGGAGATGACCCTAATCTTAAACATGGAAAACCAGCGCCAGATATCTTCTTAATAGCTGCTGAAAAATTAGGTGCTTCTCCCAAAAATTGTTTAGTATTTGAAGACTCTTTAGCAGGAATGGAAGCTGCCTTAGCAGCAGGAATGTCCGTAGTAGTTGTACCCGATCCTGACATGGATAAAACCTTATTTTATTCCGCCCATCAAATTCTTAATTCCTTGACAGAATTTCAACCCCAATTATGGCAACTACCACCATTCTTTTGAAGAAGGAAGAAGCGAAGAAGCAAGAAGGAAGAGGCAAAAAGAAGGAAGAAGAAAAAAGACTTTAGTTATCTAGGAGATAGGCAAGAAGAAGGAAGAAGAAAAAAGACTTTAGTTATCTAGGAGATAGGCAAGAAGAAGGAAGAAGAAAAAAGACTTTAGTTATCTAGGAGATAGGCAAAAAGAAGGAAGAAGAAAAAAGACTTTAGTTATCTACGGAGATAGGCAAGAAGGAAAAAGTATCTTAAACTCCAAAAAAACTTGTAGACACCCTGTAGACATTGGGGTATTAAACCGATAAAGGAAAAAATAAGAATACATTATCGTTACCGAAAAATTAAGGCTTTAAGCCTCTTCTTTAAAGGAGAAACAAGAAAATATTTTCCTTTTATTCAATCCTCTTCCTTTTAGGGAGAGGTAATTATCAATTATCCATTATCCATTATTGAACTGCGGTGTCCACAATTGATTAGAGTTTAATCTTTCATTTTAAGATGGAAACATTAACCTAAAATCTACAACCGACAACCGACAACCTAAAACCTTCTTGAAAACCATATATTTTTGAAACAGTGATAATATCTAAAAAATAGTTTTTTATTTATACGAACTCACTAAATAATTATGATATTTACTCAACCTATTCCTTTAATTCGCTCCAAATTCGGCTTTACTCTCCTAATTACGGCAGCTTTCATTCTTTTACAACAACCACTGAATGCTCAATCTGAAAATTCCGCAGAGCAAGAAATTCCGATTCAAGTTCCATCAGAAAACTCTACAGATCCAGAAAACCTTCCTGCTTCTCCAGTTCCAATACAACCCACACAACCCGAAAATGTTCGTCCTTTAAATGAACAAAATAGTCTTCTCAGTCTTCAGGGAGGACAACGTTTAATGAGTGAAGCTGACGATGCCATTGCCTCAGAGAATTATGATTTAGCTAGTCAGAAACTTCAAGAAGCTCGTCAAATATTTAACCAACTGTCTAATTTCTATAGTCAATTAGCTGCTAGTTTTTCTGGTATAGATAATCGTCTGGCAGATGACCAACGTACTAAAGCATTGGACACTGCTCAAATGAGAGACCAGGCCACTTATCAGTTAGCTTTAGTCCACCGAGCGCAAAACCAACCTGAATTAGCAGTACCGTTACTTGTTCAAATTATTAGCTCTCAGCAACCCACTCGCGATCTAGGAAAAAAAGCCTACCAACAATTACTAGAACTAGGATTTGTTGATATTCCCTATCCTAGATCCTCTGGAGAGGACCAATCTTCCAATCCATCCCAGTCTCTTAATTAATTTTAATTATGTAGAATAACAGTAACTTTACAGGGGAAGAACTAATGAATCTAGAAGAAGTTGAATTAATGATTAAAGCTGAGTTGCCAGATGCTCAAGTACAAGTCCAAGATTTAACAGGAGGCGGCGACCACTTACAAGCTACTGTTGTTTCGTCTCAGTTTGAAGGAAAAACTCGGGTTAAACAACATCAAATGGTTTATGCTGCTGTACAAGAACCTATGGCTTCAGAAGCTATCCATGCTTTGGCTTTAAAAACCTATACTCCTCAAGAATGGGAAACTGTGGGACAAACTTCTTAATTTTTGCTTTTGAGTTACAACGTAGACAGGATTATTTGGTTATATTAGCCATAATTTAGAAATAACTCATTCTTGTCCGTATTGCGGTATGTAATAGACCGCGACTTGAATGTGGCGATCTATATAAAAGTAGGGCGGCAGGGCATTCCGTCCTTAAAGCTCGTGCGTGCCCGACGGAATACCGGGGCTGCGAAACGAGAAGCCTACACTATAGCCTCAGCTTAGTGTGGGAGATGTCACTTAACTCTGATAATTTGCCCCAATATATCAGGCAAATTAATAGTACTCATTAATCAAACAGCACTTGGCTATTTAGTTAAGGTAAAGATATCAGCCATAGGCTGGTATTAGCTAAGTTCTGAATGTTTCGATGACCATCTACCTATTTATTTGAGGAAATAGCTATGACTCTAACTCCAGAATTAAAAGCCAGAATTGATAACTTAGTTACTCAGAATAAAATTATGGTTTTTATGAAGGGTAATAAACTTATGCCCCAGTGTGGTTTCTCTAACAATGTGGTACAAGTATTGAACATTTTAGGAGCCACCTATGAAACCTGTGATGTTTTAGAAGATCCAGAAATTCGTCAAGGGATAAAGGAATATTCTAACTGGCCAACAATTCCCCAAGTTTACATTAGTGGCGAATTTATCGGTGGCTCTGATGTGATAATTGAAATGTTCAATAACAATAAAGAAGAACTAGAGCAAAAGGTAGCAATTGCTTTAGCATCCTAAAACTCTTAGCATTTGTCACTCTAAAATTATTAAAAAATGAAGGGTCTTTAATTATTTTATGCCCTTCATCTTTATTGATAGATATAACTTAGGAATAATCTATTTCAGTTTGAGTTTGTAATGCCATTTCAAAATTTGAACGGTCATATATGTAGCGAGTTGTTTCTTCCTCTAATCTATTAATTAAAAATGGCTCGATCGCTTTTGATATTCTCAAAGATGCTAGGTAGCCATCTAAATATATACGCATCTCCTCATAGCGGTAACCACGGTTCCACATTTCAACGAGGGCGTCAGTGAGTTTTTGATAGTGACGAATTGTTAGAGCGTCAGTTAACATGAGCTTTTTATTTTTAGGATTAATGGTTATATTTTCAGTTAAAACCTAGTCTTTAGGTTAATGTAATTTGATTTTTAGTGCAACTTCTAGTGTTTGTTTTTAGATTAGTGTTAATTAAATGTAAAGTTGGTATTACACATTACAGGAACACTTATAGCTGAACATTTTTTTGACTATTCTTTTTGCTACTCTTATTTTAAAACAATTTTCTGAAACCCCTCAACTCTTCAGTACACTTATAAATCTATTGATTACCAGTCCATCTTATTTCTACAATATATTTATTGTACTTTCCGTTAATTTTCAAAATAAATTCAAAAATCTTGAATTGGCAAAAATATCAAATATGTGATACGTTGAAGTTTTGAAAAAACTAAATAACTTTGATTTTGGCTCTGCAGAAGATCGGGTCTGTAATCCTTGATTCAGCATCGGGAGTATGTTATTTCAGTTATCAGTTATCAGTTATCAGTTATCAGTACCTCTGCCTGTTTGCGCA
>NZ_CEZPJD010000525.1:0-5647 GCF_983059655.1 Okeania sp. | reverse complement strand
CATCATTTTGCTAATAATTTAGTTAAATTGGGCTTTGATTGTGTGGTGGCTGTTCCTAGAAATAAATATACTGTTTCTCAAGTGGGAGAACATTTAACACATTTGTATTCTGTGACAGAATATGGTGAATTTTATCGGCTGAATAAATTATTTAAAAATCAGCAAGGTCCGGATGTAGTTCATGTTTGGACTCCGAGAGAAGTTACGCGAAATTATTGTCATAAACTCCGGAAAGCTTATGATTTTAAATTAGTAATTCACTTGGAAGATAATGAAGAATATGTCCTAGAAAAATATTTAAACAAACCTTTTAAAGAAATAGCTAATGCTAATGGAACTCTGGCAATTCCAGATAATGTTTCTCATCCCCAGAAATATCGGGAGTTTCTAGCAAGTGCCGATGGAGTAACAGTAATTATTGAAAGGTTAAAAGAATTTGTGCCGAATCATGTGCCGAGTTTAGTTTTATGGCCTGGTGTAGAAACCGAGTATTTTTATCCCAGAAATCCTAATCCAGAAATAGTAAAAAGGTTTAATATTCCTGAAAATACTTTAGTTTTTTCCTACACCGGAAATGTTCATGCTGCTAATACTCATGAAGTGAGAAGTTTGTATTTAGCTGTAGCAATGTTGAACCGAGAAGGTAAACCTGCAGTGTTAGTTAGAACAGGTAGAGATTTCTGTAATTTTTTGGGGGATGATGATAATTGGGCGCGGAAATATGCCATTGAATTAGGATATGTAGACAGGAGTTTAATGCCAGAAATTTTGGCTTTAGCAGATGTGTTAATTCAACCAGGTAGACCAGATAAATTTAATGATTATCGTTTTCCCTGTAAATTACCCGAATTTTTGGCAATGGGTAAACCTGTAATTTTGCCTGGGACTAATATTGGTTTGGTGATGGAAAACGAGAAAGATGCTTTGGTTTTGCCTATGGTTGATGCAGTGAATATTGTTGAATCGGTGGGTAAGTTGTTTGAGGATAACTCTCTATCTGAAAAGTTAGGTCAAGGTGCAATTAATTTTGCTAAAGCTCATCTAAATTGGCAGAAAAATACAGGATTATTGAAATCTTTTTATCGAGAGATTGAGTAGTTATGTGTGGCAGAAGGAAGAAGGAAAAGGGAAGAAAGAAGAGGGAAAAATATTGCTTTGCCTAAGTTTTAGCTATTGAATCTGTCGAGGCCATTTCTTTTGAATGCCAGATTATGGAAAGCCTCAAATGTTAATTTATAGCTTTCTCTCTATTATACCAAGGGTGAAAAAAGAATGTTACAAATAAACTGGCTAGTAAATAATTAATAATTTACCTAACACCTACCGCTTACCACCTACCGCTTACCACCTAACACCTAGAAAGTTATTTGTAGCAAAAATTTATCAATAATAGAAAATCAGATCAATTATCGTAGATAAATCATCAATTATTTCCCTCTACTCTGTACGAACGTTGCATGCAACGTCCCTACTACTCCCTACTTCCTCTTTTCCGGAGAGGTCTATTTTAGATTCGTCCTCTGATTCAATTATGCCAACTGGGCAATAAGTTTAATATTATTAAAAATTAACTACTCTAATATTGTGCAGCGGAAACTTAAGGTTTCTTGGTCAAAAAATATAGTAGATACAGTAAAAATTAAAATTTTTTGATACAAAAATTGCTTATAGAAAACTTAAGGTGAGGAGCAAAACAGGCAAAAATCCCATCGCTATTCCATTTCTGTTGGTTTAAGTAGTAACTCTACTCCCTCTAATATTTTTTCTACTCTCTCCGGCGAAAGAGTACCTATTTTATCTGTCAATTTTGTTTTTTCTACTGTGAAAATCTGGGATATATTCACAACTGTTTGATCTGGTAAATTTGCCTCACCTACTGCCAAAACAATATTACCAGGAACAGCAGCAAGCTTGAGATTAGAACTTAAACTACAAACAACCACAGTCTTAATCAAACTAAAATTAAAAACATTGTTTTGAATTACAACATGAGGATGTTTGTAAGTACCTTGAGAACCCGATGGTTCATCTAATTCAATCCAGAATATATCACCTTGATTAATTAGCACTCGTCCTCTATTATACTCCTATGATGTCCACTAATACTGCCTATTGATGTTGATGCTTCTGTATCAGAAACATCCTCATAAGCAGCATTTATTTTTTCTAGCAATAGTCGATTTTGATGCCGACGAATAAACTCTTCTAGAGCGATCGCTATTAAACGACTTCTAGATATTTTCATTTCTGCTGCTAGTGCTTCAGCTTGTTCAAACAGATACTCTTGTAATGAAATTGCAGTTTTGACAGTGGCCATATAATTATAATTTAACTTTTATGTTAGTATAATCACAGGTTATATTGTTGTCAATACTTATTCAAAAAGGTCTCGCCTCTAGAATTTATTGAGACATTTAAGTCCTCCTTAATACTGAGAGACAAAATCATTCTATATTCTAGATTTAATTTGGAGTCAATTTGTTTCAAATAATTCCAGAGAAAATCTTAAATTCAGGAAAAATCTAAAATCTAATATTGAAGAGGGCAGGGGGCAGAAGGAAAAATTGCTTGGGTTTGAACTTTCATCGAATTACAGGAAGTGTCAAAATATCTAGTATTTCAGCCTTCATAGAAAAAAGGCAAGAAGTTCTATGTGTCTAATCACAGAATCTTCAATTTCAGCCACTCTATAACTTCTGCTATTGAAGTAAATATTTTATTTCTACTAAATAATATAAAGTAACCATACTATGGAAACCTTTCTGACTTTACTTTACGAGACTACTCAATATGCAAATACCATAGTTAAGACTCAGCTCACACATCTAAGTTGGGTCAGTTTGATAATTATATTTGTAGCTGGTTTACTTACCAGTTTGACACCCTGTATGCTTTCTATGTTACCAATAACTATTGGTTATATTGGCGGATATGAAGCCCAGAATCGTCTCCAAGCTGCTGCTCAATCTACTTGGTTTTCTTTAGGATTAGCTACAACTCTTGCTAGTTTAGGAATTGTAGCATCATTACTGGGAAAAGTATATGGTCAAGTAGGTATAGGATTGCCAATTATTGTTAGTATAGTTGCTATTTTAATGGGTCTCAATTTACTAGAAGCATTACCATTACCTATGCCTTCTTTTGACAGTATGGGATGGATCTCTCAAGATTTACCTAAAGGAATACGTTCATATTTATTAGGTTTAACATTTGGTTTAATTGCATCTCCCTGTAGCACTCCCGTATTAGCAACATTATTAGCTTGGGTTTCTACAACTGGAGACTTGATTTTAGGAGGGGTTTTATTGTTATTTTATGCTTTTGGTTATGTAATGCCTTTGATATTAGCAGGTGCTTTTATAGCTAATATTAAAAACTTTTTAGAACTGCGAAAATGGTCTAGTTGGATTACACCTGCTAGTGGTATTTTATTAGTTGGTTTTGGTGTATTTTCACTGTTATTTAGAATAGTACCAGTAACTTAAAGAAGCAGTCAGCAGTCAGCGGTCAGCAATCAGCAGATTTTTTTTGAGACCCCCTCGTTTGTGTGAGTATTCCGGAACGGAAAGGAGATTTCAACTCCTCCGAGGGCCATCGGATTGATAAGAAGCTGGGTATTTTTACCTGGAGCTACTAAAAAGCTGTTAACGCATTTCCTCCTAAGGAGGCTAGCTGATAGCTAGTAAAAAAAAGGTAGTCTGATAGAGAGTCGTAATTTATGGTTGAGGCAACGAATAAAAAACAGTCAAAATAGGTGAAAAATATGCTTAAAAGTTTATACAGTAATGGTTTGACCTTGAATTAACTATTTTTTAGATATATCTAGTAGTGTGTCTAGCTTTAAAATATGAGTAAAGCAATTGTGGTAGAAGGCAGTAAATTCAATATTATCGGGCTGTATTTACCCACAATTTTAGTCTGGACGAGCTACTAGGTTTTCCTAGGTCATGCTACACAAACAGCCATTTTTAGAATTTTTAGGTATTTCCCTTGCTAATACAGAATTTAAAGTCATTTTCGGTCTCAAAAATCTCAAAGTACTGTTATGACGAATGATTGAGAATTGCTGTACTTGAATTTTTAGAGGGAATATTAATACTTGTAGACCACAATTAAAAAATATTTAAAGCTGATAGGAATTAAATTAATGGATGCTAAAGATTCAAGATTAGGCTGGACGTTCAATCCTCTCAAAATATTTAGAAGAGAAATATTGCCATTATTGGCTGATTTAAGGTTAGCGATCGCTCTACTATTAGTAATTGCTATAAGTAGCATTTCTGGCACAGTTATAGAACAAGGTGAATCAATAAATTTTTATCAGGAAAATTATCCAGAAAAGCCAGCATTATTTGGATTTTTGACTTGGAAAGTAATTTTGTTATTAGAGTTAGACCATGTCTACCGTACTTGGTGGTTTTTATCAATATTAATTTTGTTTGGAGCAAGTTTAACAGCTTGTACTTTTACGCGACAAATGCCAGCCCTAAAGTCTGCTAATCGCTGGAAATTCTATAATAAAAAGCAACAATTTGAGAACTTAGCATTAAGTACAGAAATAGAAACAGCTTCTCTAGATTCTCTAGAAAAAATATTACAGCAACGTGGTTATCAGGTATTTCAAGAAGGAGATAAACTTTATGGTCGGAAAGGAATTATTGGTAAAATTGGCCCTATAATAGTTCATGCTAGTATGTTGATTATTTTAGCTGGGTCAATAATTGGTTCAATGACCGGATTTATCGGTCAAGAAATAGTGCCGAGTGGAGAAACATTTCGAATTAAAAATATTGTGGATGCCGGAATTTTTGCCGAATCACAAATTCCTCAAGATTGGTTAGTGCGGGTAAATCGTTTCTGGATTGACTATACTCCAGAAGGAGCAATTGACCAGTTTTATTCAGATCTATCAGTGTTAGATAAAAATGGCTCCGAAGTTGATCGGAAAACTATATTTGTCAATCAACCTATGAGATATCATGGGGTGACAATGTATCAGGCAGATTGGGGGATCGCTGCAGTTCAAGTCAGAATTAATAGAAGCCCTGTTTTTGAGTTACCAATGGCCAAGTTAAATACGGCTGGAGGGGGCAGAATTTGGGGAACTTGGATTCCGACTAAACCAGATTTGAGTGAGGGTGTATCTTTACTGGCAAGAGATTTACAAGGAACTGTATTAATTTATGATGCTACTGGTAAATTAGTTGGTAGTGTGCGGGAAGGAATGTCTACAGAAGTTAATGGGGTAACGTTATTTGTTGACAAGATTATAGGTAGTACGGGTTTACAAATAAAGGCTGACCCTGGAATTCCGATTGTTTATTTAGGTTTTGGTTTATTGATGTTGAGTGTGTTGATGAGTTATGTTTCTCACTCGCAAATTTGGGCTTGGCAAGAGAGCGAGCGGGTTTATATTGGGGGTAAAACTAATCGTGCTAGTGTGGCCTTTGAACGGGAAATGTTGGAAATTTTAGATAGATTAGATATTGAATCATCAAAAAACGATAGTCATCTATCTCCTGTTTCTAGCATTAAGACGGAACACCAGATATGATTTAACACTCTCATTTTATAGCAATCCTAAATGATTTGTTTGACATCCTCCCCGGCCTGAAGGCACGGGGATTCCTACCGAGCCGTAGCTCCT
>NZ_CEZPJD010000524.1:0-5655 GCF_983059655.1 Okeania sp. | reverse complement strand
TCATCCTGACTAATAGACATCTCCAAAAATTAAAAATAAAATCAATTCTTATCCATAAATTATCAATTATTCTTCTATGTTCCCTGTTCCCTGTTCCCTCTTTTCTGGAGATGTCTAATGATTAATTAGTTTGCTCCAAATGCGGGTAGACCTTCTTCAAGGCAAATACTTCTGTACAACGCTCCAACCTGTCAAAGATACTGTTGCGAAACTAAATAACAAAATAATATTAGTCGTGATATGGAGCGATCGCGCCCAAGGTTGTTTTGAATTAATCTGAGTCGCACTCCAAGCAGAAACTAAAACCAAAGCGACAACAGTTAAACCTGCGGGTAAATGGGCGGAATGACCCAGGTTACCATAATAGCCAATAGTCCCCACCAAACCAATTATAAGTAGCAAAATTACTAGAAATACCATTATACCACCAATAATATAATGAAATGGTCGTAACCATTGGGGGCGTTTTTGTTTGTTATGTCGAGCAAAAAACATCCAACCGCCTGTTACTGCTAATAATGAATAGGCAAATAGGGAAAGACCCATAGACCAAGCTGCTATTTTCCATAGCCAGAGAAAAGAAGGTAAATTCATGTATATTGATTGTAATGTTGACACCTTCTTAAAAACTAGACATGCGCTAGACATTTGCCATCGGTGACTGCAAATGATTTCAATACTCACCCGTTTCAATGTGTACTTGCACAGAAAGTTGATGTTCCGCCCATAGTTTATGGGTTAGGATTCCCTCAAGGGCTTTCCTCCACTGAAAAAGTTGAGTCCTCCGGATACGATGTAGTTTAATAAAACTAGCAACTCGTCGCCAATGACTCCAATCATGTTTGTTGACATCCTCTGGTCTCAACAAACACTGTGGTATTTTTTCTGATAATTTTAAGGCTCTACGGCCAATTACTAAAGCTGCAGCAGTGCCACTATTCAGGCCGTATTTAGCCATATAATTAATCATTCCAATTACACTGGTAAAAGCTGGATTAACTTTAATTAATTCAACTCCAAATCTTCTACAACGTGACAATATAGCTTCTCTAAACATCCCTGTAGACAAGTTAGAAAGCATCGCATTATAAACTTTACCTTCCTCGCCCATCTTGGATTTTTTCTTGGTAAAATCTAAGGACTCAATGGCAATAGCACACTCAAAAAAATCTGCTAATTTGACAATCTCAGCGACAATATTCCTCATCGTTGTTTGTCGAGACCCAGTAGTTTTATTTTTCCACTGGTAAGGTATTTCTTCTAAATATTCAATATTTCCATCCCATTTAACATCAGCAACTGAAATTGATTCTGCATTCAAATCAATACCAAGACAACCATTTTTTCTCGTATAAACTACTGGAATTTCTTGTATGTAAGTAGCTAAATGTACATACCAATTATCCTGTTTATGCTCCCTGCGAAAAATTTGAATTGTGATTGGTTTTAAATTGTTTATGGCATAATCTAAATCTGTTGCTCTATATCTGCCATCCCTATCTGAAACTGAAAATTCTAACTGTATTTTCTGACCATATTTATCCTGTAATGGTCTCGGTAGTTGAACTTGTAATTGATATAACCCATCCTCTTTTAATGGGAAAACTTTGAGCATAGTTCCACCCCCTGGCTGAGATTTTCCTACACAGAAAAATCTGCCTGAGCGTTTTTTTCTCCAATAATCACCCCATTCTTCTTGGGTTTTATATCCATTTTCTGCTAAATTATGTTGAGCATTAAATAATTTCTGTGTTCCAAAACAAATATGTAAACGTTCTGTATTTTTTAACTGCTTTAATTTTCGTTTCAGACTAGCTATTTTCTGAATTTTACTCTTTAACAAGAGCAATTGATGAAAAAATTTATTTCGGGCTTGTAGATGCGGAAAACCTTTTTTTGTTGCTAATTTTAATGTTTTTTCTAGTTTAGTGATGAGTTTTTTGGCAGCAGTTGTTTTAGCTTGAATTTGTAATTCTAATTTAGTGATATTGTTATTCTTAGCTGTTTTTAATTGGTTTAAACATGTTCGTGCTTCAGTGGCAATTGAATCAGCCCATGCCCATTGGAGGTTAAACCGCTTCATTAGATGCTTTTCTACAACGGAATCTGACCATTTCTCAGTTTGCATCCAGTTGACAGCAGACCGTTTCCAGGATTCATATAATTCTCCCAGTTCCTCAAAAACAGGATGATATTCAATTTTTGCTTCTATCCCTGTTAAGGAACCGTGATATTTGGCCATTACTTACATTGAATAACTTTACTGAAGATTAGCAAAGCTTGTCTAAGGGTGTCAACAATATTTGCTATAGCTTTTACTTTTTCTTTTGGTTAAAACCGCTACGGAATTGAAAATAAGGAAATATTATTTCTTCTCTTGGTCGATGGTCGGACAGCGAGGAGACCGCTCTTATCAGAGCCGCTCCGCTGTTAGCGCAGCTTTGCGAAGCGCAAACGCCATCCCACCCAACGGGTGCGCTGCGCTTTACATGTTGCGTAGCAAAACGACCGCTTTTTTCCCCTTAAAAGGGGAGGCTTCAAGGTGCGAATTATTTAATTATTAATTCTTCGGTAAATATACAGGACTTACGCAACGGCACTAATTATACTGGCGCAATAATGACCAAATTATACACTATATGTAGCGGTACTGCGTAAGTCCTGATATAATAATAATTAACACTATTTAATGTCGTTTTATTTTCGGACATTTAACTATTGTCCAATAGTTAAGGAAAAAAATCATGGGTACTAGAGAAGCATCTTTTTTATTAGGTATATCTCGTCAACGTTTATTAGTTTTATTAGCTCAAGGAAGAGTTAAAGGAGCACAGAAAAAAGGTAGATTCTGGGAAATACCAGTTTCAGAGAGTGGAATGCCTGTAATAATTCCAGCTCGGCGCGGTCCGAAAGGTATGTGGCGCAAGAGAGAATCTACTACACCAAAAATGATTCATGTCAATCAAAACAAAATTAAAAGTAATAAAGGTAAGCCTCCAACAGAATTGGAACCTGTAGTGTCACTCAAGCACGGCAATGATAACTATTATGGTTATGAGTTATATATTTCAGGTCCTTGCCAAATCGTCTATCGACCTTATAAACCAGCAGGTTGTGGCGCTCATCTGTGGATTAATACTTATCATTCTGTGCAATTCATAGATACTAAATCGAATCCAGCCACTGCAAGGCAATCTAGCAAACAAATTTTCATCTAGTTTGCTTTCAAAGATAGAATATCATCACTAAAAAATATTTATTCGCTCAGAGCAGCTCAACTGACAATAACTTCAGCAGATTTTGTGCTGTTTGTTTGTGGGAAATCGTCACAGTATTAAGGTAGAAAATTTTGATTTCCCTAATTTTTGAAATCCCCAGACTTCTCACACTCACCTAACTTCCCTAGTACTTCCTTCCTGACTCCTGACTCGGTGAGGAGATGACTCCTAAAGTATTAAAATTAATATAATACACTAATTCAGCAACGCCAAAAATTTTATCATGCCTACCTATACTGGAATTTCTAGCGAAGCTTTTCGCCATCCCTTGGACCGAGAAGCGGAAAATGCTTTACGCAGCGTGCCTGGGTTTGACTTGATTGCCAGCAAATTTGTAGAATTTGTTTACGAACGCCCACAATATGTTTATTTAATGGGAAATAGTATTCAAGTTGGGCCTCGTCAATATGCTAGTATCTATCAGATATTTCGGGGATGCGTTGGAGATTTAGATATACTCCCCGAACCTACTTTATTTGTATCTCAAAATCCTCAAGTAAATAGCTATTCTTTGGGCAAGGAACAACCTTTAATTGTCCTAAATACTGGTCTTTTGGACTTATTAAATGAGGCAGAATTAAAGACTGTACTAGCTCACGAATTAGGACATATTAAGTGTGGCCACCCAACTTTAAACCAGATGGCAATTTGGGCAATGGGTATAGCTTCTATGATTGGGGAAGTAACATTTGGTTTGGGTAATGTAGTCAGTAGTGGATTGATTTATGCTTTCTATGAGTGGCGACGCAAAGCTGAATTATCAGCAGACAGGGCAGCTCTATTAGTGATTGATGACCTAAATTTAGTTATGCAAACTATGATGAAATTGGCTGGGGTAAGTAGTAAGTATGCCAATGAGTGCAGTTTACAAGAGTTTATTCGTCAGTCCGATCGTTATCAAGACCTAGACCAAGATGGCCTAAATCAAATGTATAAATTCTTGCTTTATAATGGTGGTCAGGGTTTAATGTTGAGTCATCCTTTCCCTGTCGAAAGACTACGGTATTTACAAAATTGGGCAAATTCTTCGGAATATCGTCAAATTCGTGCTGGTAACTACAAAAGAGCTGGTGCTGAGGATGCTGTTGAGGTTGAAGTAGAGTCCCCAAAAAATGAATCTGAACAGTTGCGCCGTCAAATTCAGGAACTGCAAAAGGAAATTAATCGAATTAAGGGGAATTAAAAATATACTCTACTTCCTAAATTTATCCGGAAATTAGCTTGTACCTAGATGTAGTTAATAGTATGAAATATGGTAAGCATTTCCTCCGGAATGCTGCGCAAACAGCCATCAGCTATCAACTTTATTATCTTTAGTGGACCATTTAAACTCTTTGAACTATACAAAATAATCAGGTATTTATAATTATGTTACAAGATAAAAGTAAGAACGGTTATAGTAAAGCACCTCTATTTTGGGGTCTGAGTAAAGCAGGAGCGATCGCTCTGACAGTAACAGCGACGGTGATGGGATTTACTAATCCCCCTAGAGATGAATATGTTAATTATGCTTCTAATAAACTGGCAACTGAGATTAGAGAATCTGTTTGTAAAGACTCAAAAGTTCCAGATTTTTTGAGTGATTTTACAGGTGATTTTGTTAAAAGCTGTGAAAAGTTGATTAAAAGTCAAAGAACTACTATTAAAGATTTAATGGATAATGCCACTCAACGTCAGAATTTAATCTTATTTAGTCTTTATACTACTGAGTTTCAAGGTAATAGATATCAGACTATTGGAGCAGTGGGAAATTTTCTGACATTTCCACCACAGAAAATCGATCAAAATTAATTACAATTTATGCTAATTCAGCAAATTTTTTAGAGGCGTTTTATTTAACGCCTCTATCTTCTTTTTCAAAGATATCTAGAATAGATGTTCTTTCTTAGATTCTAACGAGTTTCTATACAAAGATTGAAAAGGTGATTTAACTTTCTCTAAATGTTTGAAATTAAGTAGGGCTTGCTGATTAATTCTAAAAGTATTGACTTATATTGGTTTTAGCGTTTTAGAGTTGAAAAAAGTACCAGCTTTTCGGTAGAAAGAGCTGCATAAAGCTAGTATCTTGGGATGATTATGGCAGAAAAATTGAGAGACAATTCTTACTCTTACCTCTTTGCTCATTCCCATTTCTCCCCTCCTGGGAGGGGTTAGGGGTGGGTTATCTCCTGTCTCCTACCCCTACTAAAAGACTTTTTCAGCAAACCCTAAGTAGGTCTAACACCATCAGTACATTACTTTCATACATTTGATAATCAATTTTACTAATAGTTTGATAGCCTAGTTTTTCAAAAAAAGGAACAAGGAAAAATATTGCAAAGCACTCCACTCCTGGAACTATAGCAATGAGCGCTGGTATATTTACAAATTGCAGGAT
>NZ_CEZPJD010000523.1:0-5660 GCF_983059655.1 Okeania sp. | reverse complement strand
CCCCCTACTGCCTCTCTTGGTCAGCATTCCCTCTCTTGGTCGGCGTTCCCTTGCGCCTGTCGGCGGCGCGGGTTCCGACCGCTTGCGCCTAGCGGCGGCGCGGGGTCTGACCGCTATTGCCTACTGCCAAATGAGCTGCGCACAGCGCTATACCTTAAAACTTTCTTCTTTCCTTCTGCCTTCTGCCTTCTGCACTCTGCCTTCTGCCTTACTTTCTCTAAGGTATAAGTATTAAACCGGACATAATATAATGGCCTTTTGAGGACAATAAATTAACTGAAGTTGGTATCAACTCAAATTATCGCTTTTACCATTTTCTAATGGTTTGACATCAACTTGTATAGTAGGAAACAGACAACAGGTAAAAGCTGTGAAGCTTGCTAAAAGGTTAACATTTTTACTTCATCTTGAAAGACTAAAAAACCTCATCCCATCAGCGCATTAGAGATAGAAGTCGGAACAAAGTGCCACCAGATGGTATCTGAGCAAGCCAATCTAGTGCCACTACGCGGAAGTCAGAAGTCAGAAGTATTGATTGTTCATTAATTGATAATTGATAATTACCTCTCCCTAAAAGGAAGAGGATTGAATAAAAGGAAAACTTTTTCTTGTTTCTCCATGAATGGAGAGGCTTTAAACCTTAATTATTCGGTAAGGCTTTTAGGATTTTGTAACTGGTCAGTTATTTCCGCCATTCTGCACTAGCACTCTTTAGTATAGTAGGAAACAGACAACAAGTATAAAGTTGTGATAAACGATAGACTTTAAAACGTTAGTTTTTTTACTTGATTTTGGGAAACTATAAAACCACAATCCATTACTGTGTCGGATACAGAGGTCGGAATGAAGTGCCACCAGGTCATATCTGAACAGCAAAACTAGCTACCATTTTTGCACACTCCTTTGAAGCAACAGTCTCTCGAATTCCAAACTCTTCATTATTACTTTATGTCCTAACCGACTTAATATTTGCTATCATAGGAGACTTTTTTTGATACTAGCTCGTTAATATCGGAGATTATAACCGGTGATTGCGAGTGCTGAAGCAATGCTCCGCGACATGAAATGCGTAGCGTTAACGGAGTAATGCGTCAGCAAAACAATAACTCTATGTACCAAACTCAGAAAACTCAGTTAGACAACAGGGGCAAAAAGTTGAAATTTGCTTCCTACTCCGCACACTCCATCTACTGCACTACCACCAACTTTTTATACATCCTCGCCAGAAAAACATTGATGAAATGAAAAGTAATGTTACTAATGTACAGAAAATTATAAGTAAAATTAAGTTTTATAACTACGGTCTTGCTTTTTAAGTAAGTTAGACTTTATGATACAAATTACAGACATAACTATTAAATCTTTTTTAACTCTGCAAGCAAGCTCTCAATACTGTATTAAACTAGCAAAATTCTAATCTACCAATTAATGTAAAGAAAACGAAAATCCTGTAGCTTTCCATTGAAGAGCTTGGACAACTAATCAAGAGCATCTAAACATAATCTGCCTTTCATTAACTCTGCAATAATGGCTAAAAGTAGAAAATCTAATTGAAATTTAAAGTAAATCAACTTAGATTTAGAATTAAACAACCGTATTTAATATTTAAAAATAATTCTAAATCTAGCAGTTTCGTCAAACTAAGACGAAGCCAATAATTATTATTTAAAAAGGAGAATGCGATCGCATGGTTTCCTCATTTGAGAATAAATTGAATCAACTTAACGACTCTGTTGTAGAAGTATCATTGCCTGAAACAACAAACGTTCAGACAACTTCTGTAGCACCTTCTAATACTGCTACAGGAATTTATGTAACGATCCACGGTCACTTCTATCAACCACCAAGAGAAAATCCTTATCTAGATGCTATCGAACGTCAACCTAGTGCAGCTCCAAACCATGACTGGAATGAGCGAATTTTACACGAATGCTATCGCCCCAATGCCTTTGCCAGAGTCTTAAACGACCGAGGAGAATTGGTGGGGATCGCCAATAACTTTGAATATCTGAGCTTCAATATCGGTCCAACCTTAATGAGTTGGTTAGAGCGTCACGATATGGAAGTCTATCAAAAAATTATCGAAGCAGACCACAAAAGTTGCCAACGACTAGATGGACATGGCAACGCGATCGCTCAAGCATATAACCATATCATCTTACCCCTAGCCAATGAACAAGATAAATACACTCAAATTCGATGGGGTAAAGAAGACTTTCGCTCTAGGTTTGGTCGCGATCCAGAAGGAATGTGGCTAGCAGAAACAGCAGTAGACTATCCAACCCTAGAAGTCTTAGTCGATGAAGGAATTCGTTTTATTATCTTAGCGCCTTCCCAAGCAGAACGTTGTCGCCCCTTACCAAGCACAGACAACCCCGATCCCGAATGGATAGAAGTAGGTGGCAGTCAAATCGATCCCACCCGTCCTTATCGTTGTTTCTTACCAAATAACAGCGATAACTCCACAGAAACTCCATACATTGATATCTTCTTCTATGATGGTCCAATATCAAGAGATATGGGCTTCAACGATGTCCTGAATAGTTCCGATAACTTTGCCGGACGATTAGGCCAAGCTGTGCGGGGAGACCACCGACCTTCCCAATTAATTTCTGTTGCCACTGACGGCGAAACATTCGGTCATCACAAAGGCGGTACAGAAAAATGCCTTGCCTATGCCTTCTTAGGAGAATTTCCTCAGCGAGACTGGACAGTTACCAACTTTGCTCATTATCTCAGCATTAGTTCCCCTACTTGGGAAGTTGTATTAAAACCAGTAACAGCTTGGAGTTGTTCTCATGGTGTTGACCGTTGGCAAGATGATTGTGGTTGCGGTGGTGGAGGTACTTGGAATCAAAAATGGCGCAGACCATTACGAGATTCACTAAATTGGCTGCGGGATCGATTTGTTGGCATTTATGAAGACTTTGGTAGTCACTTCTTCAACAATGTTTGGGCAGCACGAGATGAATACATTAAAGTAATTCTCGACCGCTCTATTACTAACATTAATGACTTCTTATCTAAACATCAAACCCACGAACTTACAGAAATAGAAAAAGTAGATGCTTTGCGTTTACTAGAAATGCAAAGACATTCTCTATTAATGTTTACAAGTTGTGGCTGGTTTTTTGATGAAATATCCCGACCAGAAGGAACTCAAATTTTACGTTATGCAGCGAGAGGAATAGAATTAGCTGAGGATGTATCAGGAGTACAGTTAGAAAAAGAATTTATCGGCCGACTTGCTCTTGCCCCCAGTAATGTAGAGTTGTTCAAAACAGGTGATGAAGTTTATCGACAATTAGTTAGTACAGCTAAAATTAGCCTAGAGCAAGTAGCAGCTCACTACGCCATTAATTCTTTGTTTACTACTTATACTCGCGAACAACGAATTTACTGTTACAACGCCAAACAACATGATTATCAAATGCGACGCATGGGTAATCTCAGTTTAGCAGTAGGCCAGTTACAATTGGTTTCAGAAATTACATTAGAGTGTAAAAACTTTGTTTTTGCTGTACTGCATTTAGGGGGATGGGATTTCCATTGCTGTATTCGCTCGTTTAACGGACGCAGGGTTTATACTGAACTGAAACAACAGTTATTTGATGCCTTTCAAAAAGCCAGTGTGGCAAATGCGATCGTGACTATGACTGAGTTATTTGGAGAACGTTCATTTAGCTTAGAGGATCTGTTTGCAGAGGAACGTCAACGGATAATGGGGCTACTGAATCAGGAAACTCTAAATCGCTTGGAGCAATTATATAGCCAGGTTTATCGGGACAATTATAGCATAATGATGGCTTTCCGCCGAGATAATTTACCTGTGCCTCAGGAGTTGCAGGTAGCTGCTGAAGTGGCATTGGGTCATCGATTATTGACAAGTGTGAGAGGACTAGAGAAGGAAAGCAGTGATGGCAAATTGAATGTTAGTTATTTAGCAGAGTTGGAAGCACTTGCGGCGGAAGTGAATGACCAGCAGTGTCGGTTCCACAACCTGGAAGTTAAGGAAGCTTTAGAAAGGTTAATTGTTAGTTCGCTCCGGCATATTTTGCACGATCGCGATCGTCATAATGTAGAGGAAGATATCTACAATTTAGAGCGAATTATTGAAGTAGGCGATCGATTAAATCTAGGTTTATCTTTAACTAATGCTCAAGAGATTTATTTCCAATCTCTAGATAATCATGTTGTGCCTCTATGTTTAGATTATATTCAAAGGCGAAATAATGCTGAAATACAAGATAATGCTGTAGAGGAAGGGGAAGCTTGGGAATTGCCTCAAATTAACAAGTTATTACAATTAGGTAAGAAGCTGGCTATTGATGTCGATCAATGGTTGAATCAATTGTATTGAAAATAGCAGTCAGCAGTCAGCGGTCAGCGGTCAGCTCTCAAGGCGTATGATGGGGGATACTCAAGAGAAGTTGCTCCGCGTCTACAAACCACCAGAATACGCACACCACTAATTTTTCGGCGTTGCTGAATACTGGGATGATTGAGACCGACACGGGGACACGGAGACACGGAGACACGGGGATGATAGTCGATCCTCTCTTGTAAAATCATCCCACAATTATGCAATGCCAATTTTTCAAATATAGTGGGTGACTTACAGCGCTTTTCGCTCTTGATGAACCACATCTTCACAAGCAAAATCTTGTAGGGACGTTCCATGGAGTGTCTCTACTGTGGCTTACCCAAATGAAAACCGCTGTAAACCCGCCGATTTTAGCTGATAGCTGATAGCTGATAGCTTGTTAATACAGTTTATTTTGAAAGAAGACAGCAAAGCATTAGACAGGCAGTATTTCAATCATGTGCTTAGTGTAACAAATATAGCAATGTGCGCTGGCATATTTACAAATTGCAGGAAGTGTCCAATAGTTAAAAGTTTTATATGATAAGCTTTTTATTCCCCCTGTTGCCTGTTGCCTATTGCCTGTTGCCTGCGCGCAGCGCTATACAAAACTTCTCAAGGTGTTGCTGATTGAAATCAAAAAAATCCACCTCAAATTAAGAAGTGGATTTATTTTTTCGTTTGGTATTCGATGAAATTGAAATTAGGATGCTATATAGTATTCTTCCTTAATATTTTAACAATGGAAATTGAAAAAACACTAAGGATATAACCAAGGCTAAAACAATTGTCCAAGGAGCAAAAACAATGCTCAAAAATAGACAAAGTAATGCTATTCCTGCCGTGACAATCTTAACAATCTCTTCAGTGGTATTGGCGTAAACATAAACAGCAAAGAAACAAATGACGAGACTCATCAATGAAGTCGAAATCATTACAACTACCTCAAATAATAGTAGTACGTTCCTTCGGGATAGATTATTTTGCTGAACTTACTCAAAATAACCCATGCAAGATTGAAGCTTTTTCTAGAACCTTGTTGAAGATAATTATTTAAGTAAGTTTTTATTTTTAGCTAATATTTCTAGCCCCTACTTCCGTCTTCCTCAAGCTCTTGGTTAATCAGCCAATTTACACTGTGGGAAAGATGAACGATGGATTTTGTTATTCGATCTAGTTTAACTTTTTATTGAAACATTGTCAATAAACAAAAGCAGAAAGCATAGGGCATAGGGCAGAGGGCAGAAGGAACAATTGGATGGGGTTTCATATCAAATCCGCCTAATTGCACATAGAT
>NZ_CEZPJD010000522.1:4125-5662 GCF_983059655.1 Okeania sp. | reverse complement strand
TATAAAATTATTAGGACTTACGTAAAATAATGTAATTCTGTCATTGCGAGCGAAGCGTTTGCGCAGTATTCCGTAGGAAAGCAATCTCCTAGACCCTTGAGATTGCTTCCTTCCACGGAGTGACCGTCGCAATGACTTATAATAACTAATCAAATTATTTAATTTATTTACTCTTTTGCCAATCTTCCAACGCTGCAATAACAAAGCTACTAGCAGGATGATTTAGTAATTGTTCAACAGCAGCAACTCCACCAGATTTTATAGCACTTAATATTCTTTCTGCCTTAGTTGAATTATTATCAATTTGTGTAATTACTTCTGTAGCAATTTTCATTCTGTCCATTGTTGTATCTGATGGGTAAGTTTCATCTAGTTGAGCTAATAATTCTTGAATATCTTTTGCTGCTTGTGCTAAATTTTGTTCCTGAGATTCGTGAATTGTGCGAGCAATTTTTGCAGAGTCTTTAATTTCTCCTCCGCTACCAGCCATACCATAAATTTCTCCTTTGTTGCTGACTGCTCCATGAATTTCATGAGCATGAATTTGGTCTCCACTAGTTTCTGACATTTTTGTATCTCCTTGATTACTATAATTTTCTATATTAACACCAGGGCGATTAACTGCTGCACTTAATACACCTTTATACCATTTAATATCTTTTTCTCTCTGTGCCAATACTGCTCGAAGTTGTTCTGCTGAAAGTGCTTTCAACTCATTATAAGTATCGAAATATTTTTTATCTAAAACTGAATGGTTAGCTTCAGGTGTAGTGTCAGCTCTAATCAATAGTTTGTCATTATTTTCGCCTCGAACCTCCATAGAACGCATTTTTATTTCTGCTTCTGGATGGTCTTTTTGTAGTTTTTCAAATGAATATGCAGCTATTCGGGGGTCTACTCCTTGATTATGATAAAGGTCTAAGGTATTCACCAAAGGTTTGATAAACTCTACAAATTCCCCTTCTTCAAAATTTTTATCTTCGTCAGCAGGTTTTCGGCGCACACGCTCATCTAAACTTTCTTCTGGTGGAAGTTTGAGAAAGTCTGGTCGTTTATCTGGAGGCAAGCGCATATAAACATAATCACATTTGATATTGTCTAGTTTAGTTGTGGTTGTTATCCCCCAGTCTTCAAGAAAAGCTCCGGTTAATGTTGCGCCTGTGAGGTCAGCTTGGTCTAAAAATGTTCCTACTAACTTGGCACGAGAAAGATTAGCACCTTGAAGGTTTGCCGAACTGAGATTCGCTTCTATGAAACTGGCATTAGTTAGGTTTGCTCCCTGGAGATTTATTCCTTGAAGATAGTTTAAGCGATCTAAGTTTATATTTTCACCTTTACCAGTTTTGACTAACTCTCTAACTTTGGCATCTTTTAGATAAGTTTTTCCTGGTCGTATGCGGTCTAGTTTTATGGTGTTTTTCCAAATAGTGCGGGTTATGTTAGCTCCTCTAAAATCTGTACTTTTGAGAGTGGCATTAGTGAAGTCAGCATCAGTTAAATTTGCATCTGTGAAAGATGTTCCACCTATGGCAGCAAA
>NZ_CEZPJD010000522.1:0-4025 GCF_983059655.1 Okeania sp. | reverse complement strand
TTAAAAGACAGACCTCTAAGATTAGCTCTTTGAAAATTTCGTTCACCATCTTGATATTGTTGCAATATTTCACGTTTACGCCGATTCATATTTTCTGTCTATCTAACTAAGGATTAAGTAAAGGAAAATTGGAAAAATGACGACTGGTTTCAAAAATATTAACAATTATTATAAGTGAAGAAGGAAGAAACCGCTTATTTCTCTAGGAGAGAAGGAAAAATCTGGCATTGTCTGAATTTTACAGCCCTTTTGCCGATCGCCCAACCACATCGTCACAACAAAAATCCAGCGAATGGCCATTTGCCCCTACTTTTTTCCAACCAAAAAGACAAAATTGCATAACTAAATGTATTTGAGAAATATCTTTACTCCAAGAAACACCGGAGTTATTAACAAATAACTATAAAACCTATGTTGTCCGATCGCTCAAACTACCAAGTCAAAATGAGTAAGTCAGATGTCCATGGAAGCTGCTTAACATCTTTTCAGCGTAAACTCTTAGAAAAAAATCTAGATGATGAATTGTCATGGCAATATCGTCAGAGAATAGAAATTATGCTACTAGCAGATGAAGGCAAAACCCAAAGCCAAATTTGTAAAGCTATAGGTTGTTCTCCTGGTACAGCTAGACATTGGATACTTGTTGCTAAGTCTGGTCAAGCTCACCAATGGAACAATCATCCTATAGGTCGCCCTCAAGAAGTTAATGAACAATATTTAGAACGCTTGAAAGAGTTAGTAACTAATAGCCCCAGGGAATTTGGTTATGTATTCCGGCGGTGGACTGCTAATTGGTTGAGCAAACATTTAGCAAAGGAATTTGATATTGAGTTGAGCGATCGCCATATTAACCGCTTACTCAAACAAATGGGTTTATCTACCAAACCAAAACCACCGAAAGCTGAAGAAATTCCCGGTCAAGATATTAATGGTAAAAACATTATCATTCGCGATCTTAACTCTGACCCAAATCTTAACCCATCCCTAGAAATATTAAGTTTCCACACTTTTAACTAGCTATCAGCTTTTAGCCTTTTCGTACCGGAATGCTCCGTAAACGAGAGCGTAAAAAAAATGCTCCTACTGATTGCTGAGTGCTGAATGCTGACCGCTTCTTTAGTAAATATTTAGTCAATAAAATTTTGAGTTATGGTTCAAAATGCACCTACTCCTGCTTTAACTCAGGGGCAAATTACTGATGTCTTGGGATATTCACTTTCACAAAAAGAAATAAAAAATTGCCTGAAAACAGTAGAATACTTAACTCCCAAAGTGGGTCAGTTTTGGCAAACAGATGGAGAAGAGTCAGGCATCTATATTATTATTTCAGGCAAAGTCAGACTCCTTGATGAAGCTGGTGAATTAATTACCACCTTGAATGCAGGAGCAACATTTGGTGAATGTACATTATTTCCCGATACTGATTTTCTCCCCTACTCAGCAAGAGCATCAGTAAATCTGAAGGTTTGCTATTTGCCGGAAAAAACTCTCGCTCCACTCATAGAAAAATCTCCTCAAATTCGAGAACATCTTTACGAAGTTGCCCAAAAGCAAAATTCCCTACAGGTAAAATCAGATAACTTACCAATTCCTTTGGGGCAAATTTCTCAATTATCTGTCACTCCTACTGATAATTTCCCAACTACTGCCAAATTTGAGTATAGACAAACTGAAGACATTGCCCATAAAAAGATTAAAAAAGCCTATTTTCCTAACCCCAGTCAAAGAGTAGGTCATTTACTACAACGAATCACCAGACGTTATCCATTTTTTGCCCAACAAAGTGCCTCTGACTGTGGTGCGGCCAGTTTAGTGATGGTAGCTCGTTACTGGGGGAAACGTTTTAGTGTTAACCGAGTGCGAGATATTGCCAATGTAGACCGTAACGGTGCCTCACTGCGGGGGTTATCAGCAGCAGCAGAAAGTATTGGGTTTTCCACCAGACCAGTGAGAGCAAGTATTGACCAACTTAGCAAACAAAAATTGCCTGCTATTGTTCATTGGGAAGGTAAGCATTATGTCGTAATCTATGAAGTGGGCAAAAAGCACGTTGTTGTTGCAGATCCTGCTATTGGCCAACGCACCCTTACCCACAGAGAATTTAAAGATAGTTGGACTGGTTATGCTCTGCTGTTGCAACCTACTGCTTTAATCAAAGAAACCAAGGATGCAGTTACTCCATTTTGGCAATTTTTTGAATTAATCAAACCTCATGGGGGGGTACTACTAGAAGTATTTATTGCTTCTGTAATTATTCAAATTTTTGGATTGATTACACCTTTATTTACTCAACTATTGTTAGACCGGGTGGTAGTGCAGGGTAGCACTATAACTCTAACTGCTGTAGGTTTAGGTTTGATTATCTTTGGTCTATTCCGGGTAGCAATGAGGGGGTTACGCCAATATCTCCTTGACCATACGGCGAATAAAATTCATGTGGCATTAATTGTGGGATTTATTCGTCATACATTCCGCTTACCTTTGAACTTTTTTGAGTCTCGTTATGTGGGGGATATTATTTCTCGGGTTCAGGAAAACCAGAAAATTCAAAGATTTTTAACTGGAGAAGCACTGTCAATTTTATTAGATTTGTTGACGGTGTTTATTTATGTGGGGTTAATGTTTTGGTATAGTTGGAAAATGGCTTTATTGGCGTTGGTTATTGTACCACCGTTTGTCATTTTAGCCCTAATTGCTACTCCTTTCTTACGCAAAATCTCTAGGGAAATTTTTGGTGCATTAGCACAGGAGAATAGTTATTTAATTGAATCTCTTTCTGGTGTGCGTACTGTTAAGTCAATGGCAGTTGAGCAAACAGTGCGTTGGCGATGGGAAGAATTTCTCAATCAGTCAGTGAGAAAAAATTTTTCTGGGCAAATTATTGGCAACCGACTGCAAATATTTAGTTCCGGAATAGAATCAGTGGTAACTACAGGTTTATTGTGGTTTGGCGCGTGGTTAGTAATTCAGGGAGAATTAACTATTGGGCAGTTGGTTGCTTTTAATATGTTGATAGGTAATGTGATTACGCCTTTCCAACGATTGACAGTACTTTGGAATCAGGTGCAGGAAGTAATTATCGCCATAGAAAGAATCAACGATGTGATTGATACTGATCCAGAGGAAGATTTGCAATATCAGGCCCGACAGTCGGTGATTGGGTTGCGCGGTCATATTCGGTTTGATAATGTGACTTTTCGTTATCATCCCGAGAGCGATATTAATGTTTTGGAAAATCTCAGTTTTGAGGTCAAACCAGGACAAACTGTTGCATTAGTGGGGCGGAGTGGTTCGGGAAAAACTACTATTTCCAAGTTAGTTTTGGGACTTTATCCTGCTACCGATGGCAAAATTTTGATTGATGGTCAAGATATAACGACTCTCTCGTTACCATCACTGCGTCAACATATTGGAGTGGTGGATCAGGATACCTTTTTATTTGGTGGCACTATTCGGGAAAACCTCAGTATTGCTCATCCATCAGCTACTTTGATAGAAATTATGCAAGCAGCAAAACTAGCTGGAGCTGATGATTTTATTAAAAAGTTGCCCATGGGTTATGAAACTCAAATTGGTGAAGGAGGAGGAATGTTATCAGGTGGTCAAAGGCAAAGATTAGCGATCGCTCGTGCTTTGTTAGGAAATCCTCAGTTGTTGGTTTTGGATGAAGCAACTTCTCATTTGGATGCTGAGTCAGAGCGAATTATTCAGACAAATTTTAATCAAATACTCCAGGATAGAACAACATTAATTATTGCCCACCGTTTATCTACTGTTCGCCAAGCAGATTTAATTTTAGTGTTAGATAAAGGGGTATTAATTGAGCAAGGAAAACACGAAGAGTTAATGGCAAAACGGGGTCATTACTATTATTTGAATCAGCAACAATTAAGTGTAGGGTAAGCATTCAGTCGTCAGCTATTGCTTTTCATTTTAGAGTTTGTCTGAGAAGTAAAATATGCTAAATTCAAGCCCCCTAAATCCCCCAATTTTGGGGGACTTTGAGAAGAAAATTGACTCTTGTT
>NZ_CEZPJD010000521.1:0-5677 GCF_983059655.1 Okeania sp. | reverse complement strand
GAGCAGCAATAGTTTTGGGAAAATCTACTAAATTTTGTTGGGCAGCTCGATCCAAAACCCCAAGCAATCCAGTTACCCTCAATCCTTTATTGCGGGCAACCTTTCTGCCTAAAGTCTCATCAATGATAATTAAATTTGCTCTTTCCTGAAGTGCTAAAATAATAGCTGCTTTTTCTCCTGCATCAAGCGACTCTAAATCCTTGTCCACAGGAACAGTCACATCTTGAATTATTAACCATTGGGGAGGTTTTTCAATCCAATTTTTGACGGCAATAGGCGATCGCTCGTCTGATAATTCTTGTTGAACTATTCGAGGAATTAGAACTTGACCATAAAGTTGAGGCAGCAGTTTAATTTCACCAATAAGTAGTAAATAACAAATTGGCGAGGTATCTGATACAACAATCATAACCTGCTCTATAAAACTGATACAAAGCGTCACATAGTGTGACAACTTGAGGTTTACTTCCTGCTTCTACTGAGGCCGTCGGCGGTTGCTCATCCACAGGCATTCACGGTCGAGCCGACCGCATCTCTCAAATTTATACTTGCGTTTAAATCTCGATCTATTGACAAGCCACAGTTAGGGCAATCATAAGTTCTCAGGCTTAACGGCATATCTTGAACATGACCACACCTACTGCAAGTTTTTGATGATGGAAAAAACCTATCAACTGCTACTAATTTTGAACCGTGCCATCGTGTTTTATATTCGAGCTGTCTCCGAAACTCATAAAAGCCTTGGTCGGCTATAGATTTAGCTAGCTTATGGTTAGCTAACATACCGCTAACATTCAAATCTTCTATGGCAACAATGCTGTGGTTTTTAGCTAAATATGTTGTCAATTTATGAAGTGCATCTTTGCGGATGCTAGCCACTCGTCTATGCAGCCTAGCTATCTTAAGTTGTACTTTTCTCCAATTAGCAGAGCCAATAATTTTATTGCGGTTTAGATATTGCAGTCTAGAAAGCTTGGTTTCAAACCTACGATATGACTTTACGCTTTCAAATACTTTTCCATCACTTAAAGTTGCTAATGTTTTGACACCTAAATCCACACCTACAACTTCAGTGGTTGTTGGGGTTGGGCTAGGAGTAAATTCATAGCTCAAACTTAAGTACCAATCACCTGCCTGTCTACTAATAGTGATTTTTTGAGTAGTTGCTTCAATTGGTTCATAAGTTTTGACCATACCAATAAAAGGTAATTTGTGACTCCATCCATTTAATTCTATGGGTTTTCCACAATTATCAATTGTGAATGAATCAGATTTACCTTTCTTCTTAAATCGTGGGCGTTTGCCCAATCCCTGAAAAAATCTCTTAAATGCTTCACCTAAGTTGATGAAAGCATATTGATAAACTTTAGACGACAAGTTTTTCATCCAGGGGTAAAGGGGTTTGGTGTGATTAGTAAAAACCTCTCTCAGTTTACGAGGGTTTGGCTTGTAGCCATCTGTGTATGCAGCATTCCATAAACTTAAACCCCAGTTGTAGCACCACCTCGAATAGCCAGCGTGTTGTGCCATCAGAGTTTTTTGTTTATTATTTAATTTGAGTTTGGTTCTAATGGATTTCATGGAGATGGAGCGCCGCCTGTCTAATGGTGTGCTTTTTAAGGTATTATATCGTTATTTATTGATTAAGTCAATGCTCTTTAATTTCCCTTCTTTTTCTAGTTGTTCGTGGGTTTGGCGATCGGCAATAAAATCTTCTTCATCGTAACCTAAATCGACTCCTTTAGCTTTCAGAAATTTATCAGCTTCTAAAATAGTAGAGAAACCTAATAGTTCTCGTAATTTACCACTACTAATAGAACCTTCGCGATAAGCTTCTACTACAATTATTTCCATTAATTTACGTTCTAAATTGCCCCATTTTTCCTTTAAGGAATATGCTAGTTCGTCTGGCAACACAATCTGAATTTGCTGCATAAATACCTCCTTTAGTTATTAACTAATCATAACATTTATAGATTGTTTTCATACTTTTCTATCAGGCCAGAAAAAAGCGATCTTTTCTAAAATGTGGTTTGTTTGGAAAGGAGCGATCACTCGATTGTTTTAGGTAGCGGACATTCTTCCAGATAGAGTTTTGTAGCTTCTTTGAGATTCGCTAGAACCTCTTCTATTGTTTTACCTTGGTCAACTGTGCCGACTTCTGGGCATTCAGCTATGTACATATCATCTTCTTTATAAAGGATAGCAGTAAAGCTTTTAGTTTTCATGGTATATAATTTTTCTATATAATTGGAATTATTTCCAAAATCTAGTCTACCTAAAATGATTGATTTTTGCAACCTTTTTTATAGCGATCGCTTGATTCTGGTGCTAAAATAAATAAGTCAGTTAACAAACATAATTATGAATATAAAAGTAGTATTAGAACCAAGTGAAGAAGGTGGATATACCGTTTACGTTCCATCACTTCCCGGTTGTATTAGTGAAGGAGAAACTATTGAGGAAGCACTGACTAATATCCAAGAAGCTATAGAACTTCACCTTGAACCCATTGAAAAAATAGAGCGATAATGCTCCGAACCACTAGCGCTCACGCTCTTGTTTGATAGTTGAGAAATGGGGAGCGATCGCTCCTGCCATCTTTATGCTAATTGAAAAGTTTGTTCTATATTTTTAGGTTGTGGAAGGCTTTTACCTTCTTGCTGATATTCTTCAACTAACAGCTCTAATACTTCGCAAGCATTTTGTATTGCTTCTTCATAAGAATTTCCGTGGGTATGAAATTTTTGAGAAGGAAATTCTGGTAGATGAACCAGATAGCAGTTATCTTCATCCGACAAAAAATGACGACTGTATAGGGTAATTTCATTCTTCTGACTCCTGTTGTTCGATGGTTTTTAACATTTCTAATTTGCGATTAACTTCTTTTTCTGGCGTTGCTGAATTGAAGTATAAATGCGCGATTGTTTAGTTCTGGTCAAGCCCCCTAAATTCCCAAAAATCGAGGACTTTTAGAGTTTTATTCCCCCCCAAAATTGGGGGGTTAGGGGGGCCAAATCATACCCAGAATCAGCAACACTCTTTTTGTATGTAAAGTTTAGCGTCCTCCTTAGTCAAAGGTTGTATAATTCAGTAATTAACCTAGATTATAGATATCTGTGAGTGGTATTAACCGCGAATTAACCCCCCATCCTAGAACGAACTTATTTGACAAGCATCTTCCCGATACCCCTCAAGTAGCCAGACTTTTGAGAAAAGAAGGAAAAGCTCATGTGTTTAAAGATCGTGCTACAATGGAATTTGTTATAAAAGCGATCCTAGAAAGAGGAAAACTTACAGGAGTAGAAGATGAAAATGACGGCTACGATCGCTACGGACTATATTTTGAGAAACCAATAGGTTATCAAATTCGAGCAGACGGTAGTCGCCTTCCTCTTTATTACGCCAAAATTAAAATTGTTAAAGGAGGTAATTTGTACCATGTTATCCCTCGCACAAAACCTCGTCGCTCAAAGTGATGATTGGGAGTTTATTGAGTTATGGGTAGATCCCGTTGTCTTTCCCCCTCGAATTTTGGTGTTAGTTGGGGGCAAACAGGGAAACTATTGTATTTATGATGCGACTGCTAGCTACAAACCTTTGTTTGAAAGTTCTATTTATGATGAAGCTCACTCATGGTTAGTTGAAGATGACTATGAGCGGGTGGATGGTCGTCTTTTATCTGGAGAAATTTTTTAGTATAATATTGGTAAGATTCGAGCTGTCGAACAAAGTGTAATTATTCAACCGACTTGAGATTGGATAGAAAATCCGACAGTTGCAAATTGTGTTATGATAATAGTCATTAGTCTCAATTCTTATCAAGGTGGTACAATGTTTGTCAAAGGTATAAAACGAGGAAGAAATATCGAAATTTTTGAGGATATAAATATTCCTGATGGTCAAGAGATTTTGATTACCATTGAAACAAGGGGTAGTTTCTGGAAAAGTCTCAATAGCTTTCGTCAAGAACTTGATACTGAAGGAATATGGCTCGAACCAGAAGTTTTTGAGGGAGTTCGAGATTCATCATCTGGTAGAGAAGTAATTTTATGAGTTTACGTTTTTTGCTCGATACTAATGTTCTATCGGAACCAATAAAATTAAGTAAATTTAGTAAATATTTATAGTAATGGCCAGTACAATAGTTAGCGATCGAGGGCAAATAACGATTCCTCAAGAAATTAGAGACTACCTTAAACTGAATGCAGGGACTAAAATAGAATTTGTCATTGATGAAGAAGGAGAGGTTAAAATAATTCCTCTGAAATTCTCTGTGGAAGACTTGTCCGGTATCCTACATTATCCTGGAATTGAGAAAGCAACCATTGAGGATATGGAGAACGCGATCCAGGAGTCAGCTAGTGATTGCACTTGATACTAATATTCTAGTTCGCTATCTGACTAGAGATGACAAAGTACAGTGGCAGAAAGCACTAGAAATTATTAGAGAAAACCAATCATGTTTTGTTTCTAATATTGTGTTGTGTGAATTAGTTTGGGTTATGAAAAGTCAAGCATATAAATTTAGCAAAGAACAAATTATCAACACTTTGGAAATGATGCTACAGAGTTCAGTCTTTGAGTTGGAAAACCATTCTGTTCTTTATCAAGCTATTGAGCGCACAAAACAGGGAAGTGCAGATTTTTCTGATTATTTGATAGGAGCTATAGCTCGCCAAGCAGGTTGTGTAGAAACTGTAACGTTTGACAAAAAATTAAGAGGAGAAGCAGGGTTTAACTGTCTTGAATAAAAGGCGATCGCTCCTAAAATATGGTTTGTTTGGGAGAAGCGATCGCTCTTGTTTGATAGTTGGGAGATGAGAGAGCGCTAAGTAGTGCTAAACACTATCTAGTTTTGGGAATAAGACAGACTAACTGGAAAGTTTACACTTCCGTTTCAGGAGCCTAAATTGAGATAGTCAGGTCATAGTTGGTGTTATTGCCACTGAACCTAGGGAAAACAGACACATAATATGTTCCTGCTTGTATCGCCTCTTCTATGGTAGCATTGTTGCTGGAAGTAGCGCGTCTCTGTCTTAAAATATCACCATCTCCTTGGTCAATAACTCTATTGTTATTAAAGTCATTAATCAGCCGTACTTCTGCATCTTCAATCACCGCACCAAGGGTGATATTGACATTACTGTTGGAGTTGACTGTAAATTGATACACATCAAATTCGTCAGTAACACCAACAAAATCTGTAAAGCGACGTGCCTCAGTTCCCAACGCTCCAATATCTAGAGCTGTATTCAAGTTATTACCAGGATTTATTGGTGTGGTACTAGGTTGAGGCAAAAAACTAAATCCTAAGTCGTAGTTGGTGTTATTGCTACTAAATCTAGGGAAAACTCGCACATAATATGTCCCTGCTTGTACCGCCTGCCCTATGGTAGCATTATTGGCGGAAGTAGCACGTCTCTGTCGTAGAATATCACCATCACCTTCATTAATGATTCCATTGTTATTGAAGTCCTTAATCAATTGGAATTCTGCATCTTCAGTCACAGCACCAAGGGTGACACCGAGCTGCCCATTACTTGGAAGAGTAAAGCGATAATAGTCATTAGGTTCACGCTCCCCTACAAAATCTTGCAGCTCTAAGTCTTCACTCAAGACACCTAATTCTTGAGCTGCGCTAAGAGTTGTATTTGCTGGCGGTGGGGGATCGCCA
>NZ_CEZPJD010000520.1:0-5677 GCF_983059655.1 Okeania sp. | reverse complement strand
ATTCCCTCGCGTCTGACGCCAACGCGGTATCTGACCGCTTGCGACTATATTACGGGGTTGCACCGCTGTTCGCTGTTACCTATCATCACCATCAAACTTTTTCAGCAAACTGTATTCAAGTATTACTTTATCAAAGATAAAAAACAGGAAACTTTCACAAATTAATCAAATATTAAATTATTCAATTCAGTAGTATATTCCTGGGTAAAATTATCGTTGTCTTTTCTATCGTTGTTTCTTCTGCTGTTTCTTGTCTTCGTACATAGCAGCATCAGCGTGATGAATTAGTTGGTCAATGTCTCTACCATCAAGAGGATATATACTAATACCAATACTTGTTCCCACTGGCACAATATGATCTTCTAATTTAAAAGGTTGATTAATTGTATTGCGAATTTTTTCAGCTACTCTAGAAGCTCCTAGTTGTCCTGGAATACCTGGTAAAATCACAGTAAACTCATCACCTCCAAGTCGGGACACTGTATCACTTCCTCTTAAGCACCCTTGCAATCTTTGCGCTACTAATTTTAATAGTAAGTCTCCTATATTATGACCCAGGGTATCATTAACAGCTTTAAATCCATTTAGGTCTAGAAATAGTAAACCAACCATTTGTTCATTCATATTTGCACACTCAATAGCTTGACTTAAACGCTCATGAAATTGCTTACGATTAGGTAATCCTGTGAGGGGATCGTGATTGGCCTGATGATGTAAAGAATCTCCTAAAAGCTTTAGTTTATCATTATCAATCTTTAATCTTGTTGCTGTTTCCTTCAGACTTTCCTCCATTTTTTTTCGTTCGGTAATATCTCTAATTACTCCTACTAAAAATAAATTTCCTGCCGCATCTTGATGAAGAGTTCTTTTAGTCGCAATTATATGAGTAATTCCACGAGAATCTGTAAAATATTCTTCATTTTCTTGCTGTTGATTTGTTCTAAATACTAACTCATCTTGTTGCCAAAATATGTTAGCTTCATTTTGAGGAAATAATTCGTAGTCTGTTTTGATAAGTAGATCGTCTACAGAATAACCAATAAATTTACCATAAGCTTCATTCAAAACAATGCGACGATGATATTTATCCTTGACAAAGATAGGGTCAGGAATTGCATTAATAACTGACTGGAAAAATTCTGTGGATTTCTGCCATTCTTCTTTTAGGTGAGCAAGATGAAACATAATCATAACAGCAGAGCTGCTAAGGGCAAATATTGAGGGAATTATAGGAAACCACCAACCACTATCAATAAAGACAATATAAGAAAATCCAATCAAACTAATACTGATAAATAATATTGTGATAATTGATTTTTTTGGTAATAATAATTGCCAACTTAAATTAGCACCTAGATAAGAAAAAGCAACAATTAATAACCATTCTATAGGTTCAGGAAAAAATTTAATATTGACTCTACCATCTAGTGCTGAACTCAAAATTTGACTCAAAAAACTAGCTTGTAATTCTACTCCAGATACTTCTTTGGGAGCATTAAATAAACTACTACTGTAAGAATTTCTATGAAAATCTTTAACGCTAGTTGCAGTATAACCAATGATAATTATCCTGTCTCTGAATAAGTTTGGAGTGATTTTTCCAGACAGTAAATCATTCATGGAAACTATATGAAAACCTTCTGATATTTTTCTGGGGTTTGCTAAAATTTGATAGCCACCTGCATCAACTCTAATATAAGCTCCATCATTTCTTTTCAAACGGTGAAATACAGCTAGACCTAATTGTAAATCGTTGGCTTTATTGGCTGCTTTTGGCTCAATTCCTTCTTTTTTTAAATAACTTAAAGCTAGTTTAAGTGGAAAACTTTTCCTAAAGTTACCATCTTCTAAGTGCATATAGAGGAAGACACGGCGAATTTTTCCATCGGCATCTGTTAGTATATTATTAAATCCTACTTGTTGTTTTTGAGCTAAAATTTCAGGTGGTTTGATTCCTAAACTATCTTTTATTCCTATTCTCTCAATACCAATTATATTAGGAATATTTTCTAGAGCTTTTACAAAATTTTTATAGCCAGGTTCTCTAGGGAAATCACGATATATATCTAGACCAATGGCACGAGGTTGAAGTGAGTGTAACTTTTGTAGTATTTCAGCCATTGATTGATCGTTTATTGGATAGCCATACTTTTGTATATCTGATTCATCAATTCCTACAATTACAATACGGGGATCTAATGATTCTGATGGACGTAAGCGAAAAAAATAATCGTAAAGTGTCCATTCCCAAGATTGCAAAAGACCTAATGAGCGTAAAAGTATTACTACACCTGCTGAGGTTGAAGCTGTTAGTAATAATCTGCGGTTTTCTATTAGCCAGTGTTTAATATTTTTTAGAATGGTATTTTGATGCGTACCGAAAAGTTTGAACATCTGTAGGTAATATAAAAAAAAATAGCTATATCTACGATCTGCTGAAAAATTTCTAAGTATTAGGTTAGGGAACAGGGAACAAGGTCAAGCTTTTACATCATTTTAATTTCATTGTTTTACTACTTTTTTTTCAATCGGTATATTGATATTGATGCTATACAAAAGTTTATTTATTACACTTTTTGAGGATTTAATAATTCTCAAAACCATGATTAGTCAAGGTTTAAAATTTATTGAACAAGCCTGCTCCAAGAATAAACTAGCAGTCTATCCGAATAGTTAAGAATTATTATAGATTCACTTTATATTATAGCCTATCAGTATTTACAACAAATCTTCTCTGTTTGATTTCGGAAAAATAACAATATAGACTTACTATTATTTTAATAATATTGTTTTCACTATTTACTTTAATTGATGCTCAAAATCCAGTTCTTAAAACTGTAATTCTCTGATCGGTAGACAAAAATTTTAGCTGCTCTGAGGTCTGTAATTTGAATAAAATTTACTATTTATTTTTCTGCTACAATAGGCGTTAATATTTATTTTTTTATTAAAAATTGCATTTTTTATTGGCAATGAGGTGAGAAAAATATTGTTTACTTTTTAGTATATATTTTCCTTAAGTTACGAGCTTATTTTAGATATGCAACTTCAGATTTATTACTGTATAAATAGCTTGAGGAGATGAAGAGATTACCTAAAAATAATGTAGCAGCGATACATTAAAAATATATAATTTCACTAATTTCAATAGTAGCGATTCAAATTAGTGAATTTCTACAAACCACAATTTTAATTGCTAATCCAAACATTATAGTGTTTCCCAAAGTTGTGAGGTACAGTTATCTTTTTCTCTTTTTATTCCCTGTTCCCTATTCCCTGTTCCCTATTCCCTCAAACCTAAAACTTTGTACCTCATAAGTTTGAGAATTGCTATAATATCCACCTCTTAACTACATTAAGTCAGAAGATTTTATTAGTATCTAGATTTACGGTAAAAGGTAAATATTTACAATCGTTAAGTATAAATATAGGCAAAAAAAACTCAATAGGTTAAACACACCAAATATTTCAGTATAGAGACTAATTAAGACTTCTGAATCACACTCAATAAGGCTAACTATTGTGCTACATATTTAATTAGGGTTTGCTGATTAATTCTCAAAGCATTGACTAATATTGGTTGTAGCATTTTTTGATCTAAAAAAGTAGCAGTTTTTCGGTGGAAAAGGCTCAAAAAGCTAGTATTTTGAGATCTGGAGTTTAGACTAATTAAGGCAGGCCGGAAACTTGCCGAGGGAGAATACTGAGATAGGCCAACAAGACTGAAACTATTTCGCATTGCAGCATTGCAAAGACTTTTCAGTCAATTATCTACAGGTTGTGCTATGGGTTAATTGTGCCCTGGAAAGACTTTTTGAATAGTTTGAATAAAGTCAGCTTCACCCTTGCCTCGCCAAAAAAGAAAAATAATCATTATTCATTGAAAACATCAGCACCCCTGATATTCTCCAAGGGTTCTGAGTTTCAAGTCTTCATTGCTTCTGAGCAAACTATCTGAAGACCCCAAAATTTAGTCTAAACTCCAGTTGAGATGATTATGGCAGAACAATCAAGGGACAATTCTTCTAACTACCTCTTCTATAATTCCCATTTCTCATGACTTCACCGATTCTGTTTGCGTAGCATGACAAACGGAAATTCTAGCTCCTGCCCTTGCCAAAAAACTTTATTCAGCAAACCCTAATTAAGTCATCAAGTATATGATGGGGCCAATATTGTAGCTCCTTCTCTTGTTACCGAAAAATCGTGGGTATGCGCCTCCCCTTTTAAGGGGATAAAAAGCGGTCGAGAGATGGCGAGGAAACCTGCGCCATATCTAATCGACCAAGAGAAAAAATAATTCCGTACTTCAAGCCTCTTGCTTTCCTAGGTCATGCTCCGCAAACAGCTAGAGGTAATGATAACTGATAACTGATAACTGAAATGACCCACCCTAAGGCACAAAGTTAAAAATATTAACTGTGAACTGATGACTTATAATAGATGAATGATAATTTGACTATAGTTAAATAGATTCTCCAGTACACTTATGGTGGCGATCGCCACCATAATTTGACTTGAACACCCCTTAATCCATAGGTTAGAGTTTCAGTGAATCATAATTTACATTGATATTTTTGATTCCTAATTTTTTAGAGGAGAAGGCAAATTATTAGTCTCTTTTTGCCAATTTTCATGATCTTGTCTCTGATTTGATAAACTTCGCTGAGTAGCTTCCACAAACTGACTCACACGAATAGGATCTATTGGCCGGTCGATATGGCCATGTCGCTTCAGTGAGCTAGAGACAATAACACCATCTGCAGCCGGCATCAAGGTAGAAATATTATTCGAGTTAGCGCCACTGCCGATAAATACAGGTGTATCTAATGCTGCGGCACTAGCTAATTTCAAATCTTCCAATGTAGGGGGACTTCCAGTAGTCCAACCGGAAAGAATTATTCCATCAGCTAGACCACGTTCAATAGTTTCTTGGACAACTGTAGTTAAATTTGGTTCGCCCAATGGTTGGGCATGTTTGACTAGAACATCTGCAAAGATTTTGACATCACTACCCAATTCTCGACGATAGCGTAAAAGTTGATGTGCTTTTCCTTCAATTAACCCCTGATCCGTAGACATAACTCCGGTTAGGACATTAACACGAATAAATTGGGCTTGTACACAGGAGGCGATCGCCATCGCACTTTGGCCATCGTTACGCAAAACGTTGATTCCAATTGGTAGGGAAACCAAGTTCATAATCTTTTGTACTAACAATGTCATGGCACTAACTACGGCGGGGTCAACTTGGTCTTTGACAAAAGGAGCATCAAAAAAGTTTTCTACGATAATGCCATCTACGCCACCTGATGCAAGGGCTGTGGCTTCTCTTTCTGCTCTACTAATAATGGCTTGGAGGTCGCCTCCCCAACGGGGTGAGGTTGGTAGAGGCTGTAAATGTACTACCCCAATGATTGGATGTCTGGTTTTAAATATTTGCTTTAAGTCCACGGGTTTACCTGAAACCACGGTTATTTGGCAATAACATAACAGAATTTACATTAGAAATTATGGCCTAGAAGATATATATTATCTAGACTCTGCTAGTATATTGTCAATTTTTGGTCATCATTATTTTAAAACTTTATCTGCAATGGTATTATCTTTCACTTCATTAAGTAGGGTTTGCGCTTCACTAGTCTTTTTGCGCTCGGCAGGGAGTAGGGAGTAGGGA
>NZ_CEZPJD010000519.1:0-5679 GCF_983059655.1 Okeania sp. | reverse complement strand
ACAGCTCGCTTGCGGAACGCCGACTCCTGTGAGGGAATGCTGACCAAGAGAGGCAATAGGGGGAATAAATTGCCCACAATATAAGACTTTTAGCTATTTGGCCCCTCCTATCATTTGTAAATATACCAGCGCTAATTGCTATAAATATAGCATTTCCAACCACAACTCCACAATAGGCAACTGAAAAAAACAGCCCAAACCCTTGCCAAATAAGCATTTGGAAAATTGCGACGATCGCCTCAACTACTCCACCAAGCTCAAAAGCTTGCCCAAAGTTCACTTCAGCCATTTTTTTACTGAAAAATTTGGCTAGTTACGCGTCCTCTTTTAAAAGGATAAAAAAAGAAGATTCCGTATTTTCTTGTCTCCTTATTGCAGAGGTACTGATAACTGATAACTGATAACTGAAATGGCCAGTCCGGAAACCATAAAAAAAAACAGGATATATTAAAAGGAGTAACAAATCAAACAAAACTATTGACAAATTACAGTTAGTTTGATATCTAGACAACACCAGAGGATAAAATTAAATGGAATTAGGCGTAAAGAACACCACACAAACATTAGAAATTGCAGATTCAAGAATCACTGAATATTTTCAACGCTCCGAAGGTCAATGGCATTCTGAAAGACGCTACTATACCTTACCCGAAGGAAATACCCAAGAAATAGTCAGTCATTTAACAATTAAATTTCTAGAGCTAGGAAGTCCAGAACTTATAGAATTAGCCAAGCTCCATAAATTACATAATCCTGAAACAGCAATGATTTGTGGTTCATTAGTCAGTTGGCTCAGTCAAGATTCTGTATCAGGTAAGAAACAATCTGAAGGCTCAACAATATTCGGAGTTCGAGGCTCAATATTGTATCGCGATCGCGGTTTTGCCACGAGTAACCCTATCATAGCTAAATATCATCTATCTGACCCTAACACATTATGTCTCAGAACAGAGTACAATGGGTCTGTATTTGAGGAAGAAATTAAACAAATCGGCCATAAATACCGGACACGGCAAACTATTATTTCCCGTGCGGGCGAACAAAAAATGATTGGTCAATATCTAGAAAAACGTATATTTAAGTAATCAGAAAAAGTGAAGCGACGGAATTTTTTAATCGGAGCTACAGCAATAACTTTAGCTGAATTTTTAGCGGGATGTAATGCTCAGGGAGACTTGAATATTCAACTGTTAAAAAGCACTATTCCTGCTCAAATGGTGTCAAAGTTTAAGAGGGAATTAACATCTCAGTCTAAATTAAACTTTAATCCTCAAGAAAATTTAACAGAATTATTTTCTCTGCTACAAAGTTGGCAGAGAAAAGTTTTATTAGAAAAGCAAAAATCATCTACAGAGCAAAGAAAAAAAATAAATATTGCTAATCTTGTTACTTTAGGAGATTATTGGTTAGCAATTGCTATTAAACAAGAATTAATTCAACCTCTTAATTCTGAAGCTTTAGAAAATTGGAATAAATTGCCGGAAAAATGGCAAAATTTAGTCAAGCGTAATAATCAAGGTTATGCAGATCCCCAAGGAAAAATTTGGGCAGCACCTTATCAATGGGGTACAACATTAATTGCTTATCGAGTTGATAAATTTAAAACTTTGGGATGGCAACCTACGGACTGGAGCGATCTATGGAAAGAAGAGTTACGTCATCGATTTTCTTTGTTAGATCAACCTAGAGAAGTTATTGGTTTAACTCTGAAAAAATTAGGCAAATCTTATAATGTTAAAAATCTTAGTGAAGTTGAAGACTTAAAATCGGAACTAATTGAACTAAATCAACAGGTTAAATATTACGCTTCTAATAATTATTTACAATCTCTAATTACTGGAGATACTTGGTTAGCTGTTGGTTGGTCTAACGATATTTTACCACTGATTAAAAACCGTAAAGATATTGCTGCAGTAATACCTAAATCGGGAACAGCTTTATGGTCGAATTTATGGGTTAAACCTGCTGCTACTGCGGAAACTTCTTTAACAGAAAAATGGATCGATTTTTGTTGGGAACCTGAGATAGCAGAACAAATGTCTTTAATAACTCAGACTACTTCTCCAATCATACCAGGGATAAATCCAACTGAATTGACTTCAGAAATTAAAGGTGATTCTTTACTATTACCTCCAGAAGATATTCTTCAAAAAAGCGATTTTCTCTACCCACTTGAAGATATTGAAGATAATAATACAGTTGAACAATATCGGAAATTATGGCGAGAAATTCGTCAACCAGTAAGTAGCTAAGGGTAAGCATTTCGCGGTCAGCATTCAGCCATCAGCTATCAGCTTTATAGAATTAAAAGTATGAGCAAAAGACCATCACTTAACCTTAAATGTTGCAATAGTATGGGCAGGTTCCGCTTTAACCAGAGGTAGTTATCAATTATCCATTATCAATTATCCATTAATGAAATCTATTCTTCTGTAGTATTAGTAATAAATTCAAAGTCTTTAGGTTGATTAAATAAACTTTGACCAAACCTATAATCAATTTCTACATTACAATTCAATGGCGCATTTTCAAAGTCACAAAAATAGGCAGCAATTGGTTTTTTATTACGAGGTTCGCATACTTGTAAGTTATAACCATATTGTCTAGCTACATTGCCAAAATGATTAATAAATTTATAACGTTCTAGGTAGTTTTTATTATCCCAATTTAATTTTCTGACTACCAAAATTACCCAAGCATCATCAGAGTCAACAAACCAAGTATAAATAAGTTCTTCACCAAAGAAATCTTGAGTTAACCACAGACTAGGAATACTGGGTTGAATTTGAGATAAAGGAGGTTTCGGTAGCTTAGAAATTTCATTTCTAGGGCAGGTGGGAAAAATAATTATTGGTGTGGCAGTGGCAGGAAGAAGGAAGAAGGAAGAAGGAAGAAATAAGAAGGAAGAAATAAGAAGGAAAAATTTAGTCATTATTCAGAAGGAAGAATTCGATAATGGATCATTGATAATGGATCATTGATAATGGATAATTAGTGTTTGCTGAAAAAGTCTTTTAGTGGGGGAGGAGACAGGAGATAGGAGACAGGAGGAATAAGTAATTTAGAGGAGGTAGGAGTAAGAATTATCCCTTAATTTTTCTGCCCAACTCTTACACAAATACTAACTTTTTGAGCCTTCTTAGCCGAAAATATGGTACTTTTTTTCAACCTAATAAGGCTGAAACTTTTATATGTGAATACTTTGATAGTTAATCAGCAAGCCCTAATTACCTCTTCCTAAAAGGAAGAGGATTGAGTAAAGGAAAATTTTTGCTTGTTTATCCTTGCTCATGAGAGGCTTTAAACCTTAATTATTCGGCAAGAAGGAAGAAATAAGAAGGAAAAATTTAGTCATTATTTAATATTCAACATCAAGATTAATTAAAAAAAGCAGAAATTCCACAGATACAGGTGCATCTCAATTTTGAATAAAACCAAAAAATTATCACTTTTAGACAACAGGCAACAAGAAATATATAGGAGAAAAGTATTTTTGCAAATATTGAAATCCACCCACAGATGCCTGCCATATTAATTTTTTTGATAATATCATTTCCGGATAATTAGTGATAAAAAAACTTTCTCCTTTTCCTCCTCTTTATTCTCTTATAAATCCTGATACCATGTCCAGTAGTATCATTTGTGTGTAAAATTAAATCACAATAGGAAGAAAACCTTCTGCCTTATGCCTTCTGCCCTCTGCGTTCCTTCCACCAAAGAATAAGTATTCAACCGGACATGATATAACGCATTCCTGGTAACTGAGTAACTAACCCCAATAACTCTAACTGTAATAAAGAACTAGAAACATCTGCTGGTGATAAACCTGTTTTTTGGACAACTAAATCTACAGGAATAGCTTCGCTAGAAATATGTTGAAAAACCTTCGCTAAAAGAGGTTCTAAATCTGGAATAGAATCTCTATCTTTCTCCTCAAATAAAGATAATTGTTCGGGAGGCTCTATCACATCAATATCTAATGGTGGAATTGCTCCTAACATTTCTAATAACTTATCCATAGTAATCGGAATTACTTCTGCTCCATGATTAATTAACTGCAAACAACCATGAGATTTTTCGTCATCTAAACGAGCAGGTAAAACATACACATCTCGACAAAATTCATTTGCCATATCCGCAGTAATTAAAGCACCCGATTTTTGAGGAGCTTCCATCACTAAAACTGCCCTACTTAATCCTGCAATAATTCTATTACGTTGGGGAAAATGTTTAGAGTTTGGTTTCGTACCTGCCGGATATTCACTCACAACCAACCCCTGTTTTATAACTTTTTCAGCAAGAGTTTTATTTTCCTTGGGATAAACTGTATCAACCCCATTACCAAAAACAGCAATTGTTCGCCCCCCTGCTTCTAAACAAGCATTATGCGCCTCAGTATCAATTCCCATAGCTAGTCCAGAAACAATAGTAAACCCACTTTTTGCTAAGGTTGAACTTATTTTCCTCGTCCAACGACGACCATATTCTGTGGGGTAGCGAGTACCGACTATTCCTACCGTTGGAGTAATACCTAGAATTTCTTGGGAGTCAACTATGCCTCGATAATATAGCAGAGCTGGAGGTGTCGGAATTTCTTGCAAAAGGCGTGGATAGTCTGAGTCTGCCGGAGTCCAGAAATCAGGATTTTTCACCGTGTGTTCTTCTATCAGTTGTTTTGGATCGAGTCGCGATCGCTCTTCCACTACTTTCTCTATCTTCTGAGGGCCAAATCCTGGCACTTGGCCTAATTCTTTGGGGCTGGCCGTCCAAGCTATTGCTAAAGTCCCGAATTGTTGTTTGAGTCGTTGTAGAGCAATTGGACCTATACCACTGATTTTGGCCCATGCCAGCCAGTAGGCACGTTCTTCTATCAATTATTTCTCCTTTTGAGCAATGGTTGTTTTTAAGAGGTTGTCTGAGAAGTCTAATTTGCTACATCACGCGCCCCCTAAATCCCCCAATTTTGGGGGACTTTTACCAGCTAACAGATTCTTGTTCCCCCCAGAATTGGCTTGCTCGGGGGGCAAAATTCAGTATTAAACAACTTTTCAAACATCCTCTAAACTTATTTTAGGGGTTTCCACTCACCCGATATTTATAGCAAGAGACAGAAGGCAGAGGGCAGAAGAAAAAATGTTGCTTTGTCTAGAATCTAAAAAATATTTGATTGATTTTTTCTTCAATTTTTATTGACGTTTTGTTCAACATTGATTACAATATAAATAGGACTGACGCAAATACGCTATATATAGCGCTCAAAACTATTGTCCAATAGTCTTTTGACTCTATAAATAGTGCCTTTGCGTAAGTCCTGATAAATATACAGCAAGGAACAAGTTGCTAGGACATAGATTGATGATGAACTTCAGATAGGGAAATGTTTTTCCCCTGTTCCCTGCTATAAGACACAAAAGAAAGCTTTCAAACCTGAGTAATTTATCTAATTGGTGGCAGCTAATTTATAAGCTGAAACCGAGGGATTTTCTGTGGAAATTTTGTCAAAAATTGGAGAAAAAATATGACTAATAATATAGAAGTAGTATTCAGCTTTGATACAACTGGCAGTATGTATCCTTGCCTAACTCAAGTACGCCGAAAAATCCAAAGTTCAGTAACTCGATTAATGTCAGAAATTCCTGGTATTAGGATTGGAATTATTGCTCATGGAGATTATTGCGA
>NZ_CEZPJD010000518.1:295-5682 GCF_983059655.1 Okeania sp. | reverse complement strand
CAGCTTATCGTCGCGGCTGGCCTAATTCTGGAAGTGAGTATATTCATGCAGTGAAACCAGGGAAGCAACCTATTTGTTAATATAGCTATCAGCGTTCAGCAGTCAGCAGTCAGCGGTAAACATTAATATAGTAGTTATGCGTTCCTGTTCATCTCAGTGAGGTACACACGCGCGAGCAAGATGCTTGCACTAATAACATTTAATTATTAATATTAGAATCTGCTGTAACTAATAACTGAAAAAATGATTACATCTACAAAAACATTAAGTTTAGGAGATCCTGCTCCTCCTTTTATTTTACCAGATCAGTCAGGAGAATTATTATATTTAAGAGATAAAGCTGGTAAGCCATCAATTCTAATTTTTTATGCCTCTGATGAAATTCCTGCTTGTCAAGAGATAGCTTGTGCATTTAGAGACTTAATACCTACTTTTAATAAATTTAATTTACAAGTTCATCTAATTAGTTCTGACTCATCAGCAGTTCGTCAAAAATTTGCCAGAGAATATAATATTCCTTTTCCATTACTGTCAGATTCTAATAATAAAATCAGTCGTCAGTATGGTGTTTGTTTTCCTGGAGATAATGACCAGGAAACTATGCAATATAGCCGGGTAGCTTTTTTACTCGATCCTAACCAAAAAATAGTTAAAATTTATCATCTCAGATATTTATCAAGTAGTATTGAAGCAATATTAAAAGACATTAAAGATATACTGCCTAAAGAGGAACCTCGTCATATTCAGATGCAGGCTCCAGTACTGCTAATTCCTAATGTTTTTCCTCTAGAATATTGTAATTACTTGATTGATATTTGGCATACAAAAGGTAATGATGAATCAGGTTTTATGCGTAAAAAAGGTGAGAAAACTGTGGGATATATTGACCACGCTCATAAGATTAGAAGAGACCATTTTGTGAAAGATGAGGAAATTATTGCCAGTTTAAATCAAATTATGAGGTCAAGGATATTTCCAGAGATTAAAAAAGCTTTTAATTTTAATGTTACTAGAGAAGAAAGGTATAGAATAGCTCGTTATGATGGCAGTCTTGGTGGTTTTTTTAATGCACATCGAGATAATACTACGCCGGGTACAATACATCGAATATTTGCAATGACATTAAATTTGAATGTGGGTGAATATGAGGGAGGATTTTTAAGATTTCCAGAATACGGACCTCATTATTATAAACCTGATACTGGTAGTGCGGTAATTTTTTCTTCTTCTTTGATGCACGAAGCTACTCCGGTAACATCTGGTTTAAGGTTTGCACTTTTGAATTTTTTCTATGGAGATAAAGAGGCAGAAGCGAGGGTTAATTATGAAAATAGAGTGCAGAATGATTATGATGCAGTGGTTAAAATTCAAAAATTAAGGTGCGTTACATTTCATTAACGCACCCTACTAGGCCTTATATTATGTACGGGTGAAATTATGGATTTATTTTCAATTGCCAAAATAGCAGCACCAGTCGCAGGGTCTTTGCTAAATATTGCTGTTAAAAAAGGATTTTAATTTATTAATAAAACAGTCCAGTAGGGTGTGTTAGCAAAGCGTAACGCACCGAAACATTTGGCATAATAAATTAAGGTGCATTACATTTCATTAACGCACTGGACCTTATATTATGTACGGGTGAAATTATGGATTTATTTTCAATTGCCAAAATTGCAGCACCAATTGCAGGTTCTTTGGCAAATGTTGCTGTTAAAAAAGGATTTCAATTTTCGGAGGATGTAGTTAATGCTCTATTACCAGTTCTACTAAACTTACCCAAACTTACCAATACACGACTGCATAGGTTTTGGAGCTAGCTTCCTGTTTCCCAGAAGACCACTGACCGCAGTCTGCAACTTATCTTCTCCACAGGCTTAAATTCGCTTGAAACTCAAGCTACTGATACACATAGTTTTTCAGGTTGATAGCAGCGTTAAAATCTCTATCAGCTTGAAAACCGCATTCACTACACTCATAAGTTCTCAAGTGTAACGGCATTTTCTGTTGATGCCCACAGTTTGAACATATTTGAGAACTTGGATAAAATCTATCCGCTATTACTAATTCACTGCCGTACCATTCACATTTGTATGTAAGTTGACGTTTAAATTCATAAAATCCACAGTCTGCTATGGCACTTGCTAGTTTATGGTTTTTGAGCATTCCACTTACATTCAAATCCTCAATTACTATGGTGCTGTGGTTTTTAGCTAACCATGTCGTGAGTTTATGTAGAGCATCTGCTCTGATATCGGCGACTTTCTGATGAAGTTTTGCTAATTTTTTTACTGCTTTGAGTCGGTTTCTGGAACCAATAACTTTTTTGCTGACTGCACGTTGATGACGAACTAATTGTTTTTTGTTTTTCCTGTAGGCTTTGACATTAGCAAATTTACTGCCATCAGAACAGGTTGCTAATGTATTTATGCCTATGTCTACACCTATAGTTTCTCCTACTTTTTCTGTTGGATATGGTTCAAAATTGTACTTAAAACTGATGTACCAACTATCTGCTTTTTTTGAGATGGTAACGTTTTTTACTCTGTAAGAGGGTAAGATTTCATAAGTTTTTACTACTCCTATTCTGGGTAATTGTATGTAGTTTCCTTGGAAAATCTTAATACTTCCTTCTAAGTAAAAGCTGTCTTTTCTACCTTTTTTCTTAAATTTTGGGAATCCACGGCTCGGAATAGTTAGAAAGTTTTTAAATGCCCTCTCTAAATCCCTTAATGCTTGTTGTGGGGCACACTTAGATACCTCATAGTACCAGGGATTAATTGATTTGACTTCGGCTACTAAACGTTTATGCAAGGTAATTGCACTTGGGCGTTTTTTAGTTTCTTCGTACTCAGTAATGCAAGTTGCTAATCCCCAGTTATAAGCATGACGAGCTACTCCTGCGTGTTTGGCAAGTATTGTTTTTTGTTGATTGTTAAGTTTTAACTTAGTTTTAAAGGATTTCATTGTCAGCGAGGGGTTACCTCCTGTCATAAATTAAACACAACGCGATTATATCACAATAAATATCTAATTATATATAATTAGATCAATTTTTTTAACTTCGTTTTCCGCTTCTAATTCCTTTAATAATTTTAGTTGGAAAATCATCCTCTTCCATACTCTCTAAAAATAGGATTTATTTATGATGAATAAGTTATTTTTATAGGTAGTTTGGCTATAAAAAACTTATGAGGTAATTACTTTGTTAAATGAAATAAATCTGACAAAAATACTGTAAGTAGATTAGCCAGATTAAGTGTGGTTGAGTAGATAAATCAATTATTCCCAAGGGTCGGGAAATGATTCCTCTTCAGCAAATATATTATTTTCCGATCTACTCTCTAATTCCAGATTTTCATACTCATTAACTTGTTCGCTTTCCTGTTGGGATTTGCTATTCTTAGGAGATTTGGCCCTCTGGCGAATATTTTCTAGTTCCCTGGGGTGTTTCCATTTGCTGCCAGGATTAAGGCGATAAATATTGGTGCGTCTAGTGGGGGATTTTTCCTTTCGCAAAATACCCGCCTCACATAGCACCTTGAGAACTTCTAAAACCATCCTTTGGCTCATCCCACAAGACTCAGCCATTTTTTTCTGGCTTGCGTAACACCCATGCTTTGGCCCTTCTCTACGGGATACATGAGCTAATATTCTGAACTCGTAAAGATTTAAACCATAATCATCTAGCGCACGACTAACAAATATTGCGTTCTTGTCATCTGGGTGAGGTTTCCAGTTTTCGTTGGATTTTGGATTTCGGCGTTTGGCATTTTTGGGCATGGCAGTTAATTAAGTCGAAAGCAATTTTTTGGGACAAAATCATAATTTGTAAAGTTTTATTATCATTTTTGAAAGCTCCAATAAGCCACTTCAAATGTACTGATGCATTTCAATGAGATTTTTTTAAATCTATTCTCCATTACAACTATTTTTTTAATTGTTGATTACTTTTATAAGCACCCTAAATCATAATGATGTATGTTTTCGGAAAACATATTTTGTACGCACAGTAAAACATATTTAATATGCACAGTAAAACAGAGTGAAAGTGCTTCCGAAATTCATAATTTAATACGCATCTTAAGTCATAGTAGCACGACTAGACACTTTATTTTGCAAGCGATACAGTTAAATAGATACCCGATTTTTTCTACTCTATGATAAAAGTTGTGAAAACAATGGCCAACTGCCAAATAAAAAAACTCCCAACTCCGCCATAGAGACGAATCGGGAAGCTGAAAATTAACGTTACTTCAATTATGAAACGAAATTCCCAAAATAACAGACAAACTCTCGGAGATGAAATCCGAGCGGCAAAAGAATTTGCTGATTCTTATGGGCCAGAATTGCTAGACCGTCTGCTCCAAGTTGTGGAAAATGACCACAAGATGCCAGAAACTTCACAACCGCCTGTCAATGTTCAGACAAATGACATTTTGCAAGAAGTGGAAAAGGCAGGATTTCAGATTAATCACTGGTTGACAGAATTGATTTTGAACACCAACGCTGAAGTAGTGCGAGATGCTATGGCAGTTGTTGCAGCATATAGCCGTCGGGGAAAGACCCTACGCAACCCAGAAGGAATGCTGGTCCAAGCTATCCGAAATCAGTGGAGACCTAATATTTCGGCGTAAAAAATATCTATTTATTTACCAAACCTTGCTAATACAAACCAGCAAGGTTTTTCTCAAGAACTCAAGATGAATTTTGAACATAACTCAAACAAAATGCAGCAATTTATAGACAGTAAAAAAATCTCAGAATTATTCAGCAGAATAGAAGACCTAGAGGAAAAAGTTATCGCTCTACAAAATCGGTTAGTTAATGTTGAATATGATGTCGGGGTAACTAATAGCAACCTCAGAGATAAAGTGAAAGAATTAGAGTTTTTTCCAAATCCTTATTCTGATGAAGGAGAAGCAAATTGTAACTGCAACATTTAGGTTGTAATTGGAAAATAAATAGTGCGAGCAGGATGCTCGCAAATATTCATATCGGAAGCTACAGTCAAAAATTCAGGTGAGCAAATACTATTTGATTTATTGCAAGTTTCTGCGATCGAATCTTTGCTCACCCTACGGACACTTAGTTTGCCTCAATACCCAATTCCCGCAACTGTATATAACATCCAACTATGCAAACTACTGACTTTCTCTCTCAGTTAGAAGTAGGTTGGGTTGAGGGACGTTAGCGCCAGCTTATCCGTTAGGATAAACCCAACACCAATAATACCAATTTCATAAAATATTACTACAGTGGTTTTATCTGCTAGTCCAGTAGTCCAGTAGGGTGCGTTAGCGACAGCGTAACGCACCATCCATAAAACAGTCTAGCACCATCCATAAAACAGTCTAGCACCATCCATAAAACAGTCTAGCACCATCCAT
>NZ_CEZPJD010000518.1:0-195 GCF_983059655.1 Okeania sp. | reverse complement strand
AAAACAGGTATAGTGAATTGACAAATCTCAAATGGTGCGTTACGACGGATTGCTGAATCTCTTTCATAGTATAAATTTAAGCCGTCTAACGCACCCTACAAATTTTGCTTAAACAACTTGTCAAAAAAATTAGCACAGAAATAATTAGTGTGCCACATATTTGCCAAGTATTCCGAGGGAAAAAGGGTGATTCGT
>NZ_CEZPJD010000517.1:0-5707 GCF_983059655.1 Okeania sp. | reverse complement strand
CTGGAGTTCGGCTAAAAGTATCCCAGACGCTTGGTTTGCGACCTGCTTCTGTTGTGGCACCTTCTATTTGATAGGAAGCTGTGGCTACTCCCCACATAAAATTGTCTGGAAATTTATAACTATTCATATATAAGCTATTTTGCATTAGACATCTCCAGAAAAGAGGGAACAGGGAACAGGGAACAGGGAACAGAGAAGAATAATTGATAATTTATGGATAAGAATTGATTTTATTTTTGATTTTTGGAGATGTCTATTAGACATCAAAGAGGCAACAGGCAACAGGGAATATAGAATTTAAGTGATTTTTAGCTTATCATAAGGATATTATTTTTACTACTCCCCACACTACCTACCCTTCCCACACTCCCGCTCAAAAAAACTTCTATCAAAAATGAGGAACTGATTTTCTCAGTTCCCCATTTGTTATTTCTATTTGAATCTATAATTTGCAAAATATTCCCAAAAATTTGAGTAAATCAATTATTTCTAAATTCCTAATTCTAGTTTGAAACCCTCTTCTCCTTTATCCCCTTCTAGGGTATTTTCTTCTAGAGGATTTTCTGATTTAGGTTGATCTGGGTTTACAGGAATAGAAACTCCTGGTATTACTTCTACGTTTTGTTGTTGACGACGCAATTCATAAGATTTAATTCCATTTGTAGGAGAACTACTAGATTTTGGGTCATCAATATATGTACGATAATTGTCTTGATTAATCGATCTGCCTTCTACCGTTTTTAGAGAATCTCCAGAAAGGGTTGTTTCTCCGATTGGAGGATTATTTGATTGTGCTCTAGTAGTAGGAGTATAAGAGAGCAAGATTGCACTAATACCTAAGATAGTAATGATTGTCTTCATTATCAATTTTCTTTTATTGTTATGTAGGGTTTATGTACTTTATTGTACTATCTAATTCTTGAAAATGCTAGGAAAACTTTTTCTAAATGTAGAAATAATACTTCAGTGTAACTACTAAATTGATTTGAGTTTTAATGTAAAAAAATATATAAGCACAAATGCTGAAAATTATCTACAAAAACTATTTTTCGTCAAAAGAAGTATATTTATTTGGATAAATTAGTTACTTATTAAGTTATTTCAGAAAAAAATTAAATTAAACTTAAAATATGCAACAAAAATAATAGTTGAAGTTGCAACTTTAGTTTGTGTTATACCTAATGATTATTTCAGAAATGGGAGATAATAATTATAGTAAAAAATTGAATTTAAAATTCAGATAAAAAAATATTTGTCAAGTTACTTATGAACTTTACTGGTAAATTATTTCAAACTTTCAAAAATAAATGTAAAAAATAAAAAAAATAGTAGGTACTAGAGAAGTGTTTGCAACAATTCTTTATGGCAAAAAGTAGAAAAAAATGTAAAATAATATCTCAAAAATTAATCTATAAAATTATTAGAGAAACTGATATTAATTATACTAAAATTTTTCAGATTATTCGCTAGTAATATTTTTGATATCACATCCGCTTAATTTGGTATAAAAAAATGTCCTATCCGAGTGCCACTGCCAAATCTTTCTTGATATTCTTCTCCTGGGAGCAGTAGGGGAGGGTCCCCATCTCCCCACCTTTGCCACACTTATCATTCTCCTCTGCCCAACGCAAAGAAAATAAGGGACTTCCAAATAAAAAATTATCCCATTGTACCAATTTGATAAATGTTTGTTACAAATGGTAGGGACCTTGCATCTAATACCAATTCCCAAAAATAATGCTATACTTCACCATGGGACTTCAGTTATTAAGTAATAATAATGGTTGAATAGTGTTTGTGAGGATTATCGGCATTAAACCAAGATATATTATCTCTTTTGACTCTGCACCCTACTCCCTACTCCCTACTCCCTACTCCCAAGCAGGTGTAGCAAGACTTTTGAGAAATGGTATAACGTCCCTACGAAAGAAGGAAGAGGGGGTCATTTCAGTTATCAGTTATCAGTACCTCCGACTAAAGCATTGGGATTGAAATACTGAACTGAATATTCTCTTGGTCGATTGGATATGCCGAGGGTACCCGCTCTTGACAGAGCCGCTCCGCTGTTAGCGTTTGCGGTAGCATTCCGTTAGGAAAGCTTTGCGCTAACGACCGCTTTTTCATCCCCTTAAAATATAGATATAACTATCTCAAATGAACTGGAGGAGCTATTTTTCAGCATATCCAATCGAGGTCTACCTTTTTGTAGAATTCTTTTTTCACGCTTAGTATTAGCTATGAAAGTAAGGAAGTAGAAACTATAGCAATCAGGAATGAGTTGTGAGAATTGAGGTGTTTCTTAAAAGTGTAGAATATAGCAATTATTATATTCATATGATACGTTTTTTCCTCTTCTCTGTTCCCAGCTCCGGTGTTCCCTGTTCCCTAAAAATTGCCAATATCTCACAACTCAAATCATATTGCTATAGTTAACATATAGAGTACAAAAATTGGGATAATTTATTTTCTGCTATTCTCTAAAAACTTAAAAATCGCTTAATAATCTAATCTTTCTGAGAACAAAAGTTAACACAGTTTCTTGGGAAGAAATTATATCAGCTCGACCTTCCATTCCTGGTTGAATGAAATATTGACGATCGCTCCTAACTAAGTAAGGTTTTTCAGGTTCTATAGTCACTTCATAATAAGCTTCACGAAGCGCTTCTGAGGAGATAGCATCTGGAGAAATTGAATTGACAGTTCCCTTGAGAATACCATAGTCCGGAAAAGGGTAGGCTGAAATCCTCATTTGCACGGGTTGGCCGACTTTTACCCGAGCAATATCTGCTGCTGTTACTCTGCCTTTAAATACTAAAGGTGCATTACTGGGAACAATCTGAGCGATCGCTGCTCCCGACTCTACAGTTTGGCCAGGATTACGTAAAGATAGCTGAAAGATAGTACCATCTACAGGGACTCGAATTACACTATTATCAAGTTTAATATCTACTTTTTCTAGTTCTCTGGTGCCTGTAGTCAAATCTTTCATTAATTTTGTCCGCTTCACAATTAGGTCTCGTCGATCCTTAGCAAATTGTTGCGCAACTGTAGGTAAAGATTGAGATAAATCTAAAATGGCTGATTCAACAGATGCATTATCTATTTTATTGTTTGCTGTGGTACTGGATCTAGATTCCTGAAAAGTCTGAGGTTTGGCAGTAGCTAAAATTTGAACTTCTAGGGCAGAAATTTGTTGATTTATCTGTTCTAATTCTACCTCACACTGTCTGATTTTTTCCTGTAGTCGATTTTTTTGGCGATTAAGTGCAGATTCATCTATGCGGGCGATCGCATCTCCCATTTCAACAGCTTGATTTTCATTTACTTCTATACTTTCAACTTTACCTTCTGTAAGCGCCTGAACAATTCTGACATCTCCTGTTGGGCGAGCAATTGCTTCAGTTCTTACAGTAGGATTATACTTTACTACACTCATTAGAGCAATAGCGACACCAAATGTTCCCACTAAAAACATTCCTCCTATTTTGCTCCAAGGACTTAGAGGAGGGAGAAATTCGTCACTTTCTAGAGGTTGTAGTTCTACATAATCAGAATTATTTAACATAATTGATATTCACTTACTAAATTGAGGAAGGTGGTAAGTTTTAGGTGGCAGGTATTAGGTGAAAAAGCTTACCACACCACCTAATACCTATCCAATAATAAAAAATCAAATCAATGATCGTAGATAAATTATCAATTTTTTCTGTAGGGACGTTGCATGCAATGTCCCTACCTACTCCCTATTTTCCAGAGAGGTCTATTGTTTTTTAAATTTGGTATGACAAATTATTTATAACTGCCGTATATAATTTATTCTCTAATAATTTTTGCAGATTTGTTTCAACTTAATCCGGATAGAATGAAAACTTGAAGAAATTAGGATTAATATCATGTCCGGATAATCAGTTATAAAAAAACCTTCTCCCTTTAAATTTTTCTCTCCCTCTCTTGGTGCGCGTTCCCTCTCTTGGTCAGCATTCCCTCTCTTGGTCGGCGTTCCGCAAGCGAGCTGTCGGCGGCGCGGGGTCCGACCGCTTGCGCCTAGCGGCGACGCGGGGTCGCACCGCTTCTGCCCTCTGCCCTCTGCCTTCCCTCCTGCAAAGTGCAACTATTCAACCGGACATGATATAAAGTCAACACTTAACAGTAACCCGATCGTCGAAGTATACAAAACTCCGGACACTGCAGATTATGTTGGAATTATCGAGTACAATTCCTTTATACATTCCAGAACTCAGCTAAAGATTACAACTATTTAATTAAAATTATTAGCCATGAGGAAGTTAATTATGCAAGAACCTCAAAAAAAGCAACTTTTTACAGAACTGAACTATAAAGAATCTACCTATATAAATGGTGGTTACAATGAAAATTATCAATATCGCCGTAATTTTTTAGGTTTTCAACTTTGTCCTCGTAGTTATTATGGCGATCGCCGCTACTCTTCTGACTACCAACGTTATAATTCTAATTACTATAAAGGAAATATCAAAGGCTATTACTAAAGTATTTTTTTGTGTCTATATCTCTATGGATTAAAGCACAATTAATTTTAACTTGATAGTAACGATCTAGTAGTGAAGTACTATTCTATAGTACTGATTATTCTGCTGCAAAAAAATATTTAGCTCAAAATAGCATTTTTAATATTTGCTTAGTAATTTTTAATCTGAAATCACTAAGATAAATAGTTATCCGGATATTACCCGCTTATGAAGAATACTTAACTGTAATTCCTGCTATATATAGGAATTATTAAACATGACGAATGTAATTAAAGTTGAGGAAAATATTCATGCAAGAAACAAAAAATAATCAACTATTTACTGACATTTCTACAGAAGAATCTGCCACTATTAATGGTGGTCATGGCTATTATCATCGTCGGCATTACAGTTATGGCTATCGTCGTTATTACCGTAGTCGGCCTGTACGTTACTACTCCCGTCGTCGCTACTATGGCTATAGATATAACTGCTACTAATTTAAACTTATGAGTTGAATTAAAAGTATTTTTAAAGTGTTTTTTAGCCAGCTATCAAGAGTTGCTAATCAAAAAAAAGTTATCCGGATGCTGGAGTTCACCAACGAAAAATACAATTAGAAACAACAAGATAGTTAAATAGATATCGATAATTTTTAACCATCTTGTAAACACAATTAATCAAGAGGATAATCTTATGCAAGAAACTCAAAACACTGAATTATTTTCTGAGCTTTCCTCCGAAGAATCTGCCACTATTAATGGTGGTCATAATTTCGATGATTGTTACGGTTATGGTCATTCTCGACGTTATTATCGTCGCCCTGTTAGTTATCACTACCGTAGTTATCACTATAGTCGTCCTGTACGTTACAGCTATAGACGTTACGATTGCTACTAAAAATTGGGTATGTAATAGCAAGTATTTAAGTCTAATTTTTAGTTGAATTAAATTTAGCACCTATAAAATTATAGGTGCTTTTTTATAACAATTGAATTCTGATATCAAATCCGTTTTATTGGACATAAAAAAATTATCCAATCGTCATAACTACGCTCATCTTTGTAATTCTCTCTCCTCCTGACCAAAAAATAAGGTCTCAAGCCTCCCCTTCCCCTCTCTTTGTTGCGGATGTCGCAATGGTCATTTCATTTTGTGAAGCTCATAACTTGAGAGTGTGTCAGAGGGAAAATATCTACTTCCCTTCTTTGTTGCGGATG
>NZ_CEZPJD010000516.1:0-5709 GCF_983059655.1 Okeania sp. | reverse complement strand
CTGCGCAAACAGCTCTCAGCAGTCAGCACTTCCCTACAGGATGCTACGCAAACAGCAAGCCGTAAATAATTCCTTCTCAACAGTTTGCGCTAGCAAAACGTCGCCACGGGGTTGCACCGCTGTTGCCTGTTCCCTGTTGCCTATCATCACCATCAGACTTTTTCAGCAAATCCTAATTATCAATTATCAATTATCCATTATCCATTATTTACCTACATTACAACTGCATCTGGATCGTCAGTGAGACCTGTTCCTCGTACCTCGGTGTCACCAGCCCATTCAGAACCATCAAAAACATTGTACCAAAGCCACCCACTATCTCCCCTGCCTTGGTGAAACACATAGATTTGGTCATTATATACTACCGCTGATGGACCTGCGGTCATTCCTGTTCTCTTGACCTCGGTGTCACCAGCCCATTCAGAGCCATCAAAAACATTGTACCAAAGCCAACCACTATCTCCCCTGCCTTGGTGAAACACATAGATTTGGTCATTATATACTACCGCTGATGGACCTGCGGTCATTCCTGTTCTCTTGACCTCGGTGTCACCAGCCCATTCAGAGCCATCAAAAACATTGTACCAAAGCCACCCACTATCTCCCCGACCTTGATGAAACACATAGATTTGGTCATTGTATACTACTGCTGATGGATCGGCAGTAATTCCTGTTCTCTTGACCTCAGTATCACCAGCCCATTCAGAGCCATCAAAAACATTGTACCAAAGCCACCCACTATCTCCCCGACCTTGATGAAACACATAGATTTGGTCATTGTATACTACTGCTGATGGACCCTCACTAATTCCTGTATTGGGTACTTTTTGATCGCCTGCCCATTCAGAACCATCAAAAACGTTGTACCAAAGCCAGCCACTATCTTCCATGCCCTGGTGGAACACATAAATTTGGTCATTGTATACTACTGCTGATGGACCCGCAGTAATTCCTGTATTGGGTAGTTTTCGATCGCCAACCCATTCAGAGCCATCAAAGGAGTTAGACCAAAGCCACCCGTTGTCTCCTCTACCTTCGTGGAACACATAAATATTACTCATGAGATTATTGTCACTAATTAAATAATTATCCAAACACTATCATAGCTAGTCATAACTACTTAAAGTTTATTGTTAAGAAACTTAGCTTTAGTTATTAATTTTTAATTGTTAATGGCTTTGTTGCTGAACGTATTCATAAATGCTCTGAATGTCACTACGAAATCAAATGTGATGTGGCAGCAGCAAAAGTGATTTGTCATCGAGGTGTCACTGCTGCCTTTGAGACCGTGGTTCAGCAAATTGACGCTCGTTGGCGTACTGTCGGGGGCTGGCAACAGTCTAGATAAGCACCACTCAAGTAGTAAATCTAAATCGTGAGGTTTGGAGGTCTCCCATTATAATTTTCGATTTAACGGGAGAGGATGTCAAATAGACATCTCCAAGAATAAAAAATCAGGCGTTGCTGAATACTGGGATGATTGAGACCGACACGGGGACACGGAGACACGGAGACACGGGGATGATAGTCGATCCTCTCTTATAAAATCATCCCACAATTATGCAATGCCAAAAATCAAATCAATTATGGTACATAAATTGTCAATTATTTCCCCCTACTCCCTACTCCCTACTCCCTACTCCCTCTTTTCTGGAGATGTCAAATAGTTAGTAATCTTCACTGTCATCTAATTCATTAGCGGAAGCTCTGCATCAGCGATCGCCTAACTGTATACCAATAAAGCTTCAGTTATTTTTATAGCGGTTTTCACAAAGGTAGACTTGCATTGCTTCTGCTTTCTGCCCTCTGGCTTCTGCCTTTAAGGCAAAATCTCTGTATTCTATGTTAATGAAAACTGCTATAAGTTAAATAACTTTCATTTTAATGGCAGGGTATTTCAATGCTGAAGCCTGATGGCTTTCAACTATCAAATTCTTAGGTAATATCTTCTACAACTGCACTCATGTACCATAACTTTTGAAATAAAAGAAGAGAAGATTTACCTAGTTTAGTCTTAAATTGGCCTTAAACCTGGAATTATGCTTTACTAACTAAACTCAATTTAATATTTTTGAACAATCCAGAGTCTTGAAGATTGAAACCATCAGGTAAAATGGCATCAGCTAATTTAGCATGACTAAAATTAACCTGGCTCAAATTCGTTTCCAGTAAATTTACCCAACTTAAATCAGCACTATTAAAATTAGCTTTAGTCAAATTAGCACCGGATAAATTAGAACTGTTGAGGTCTACTTTACTGAAATTAGCCTTAGTCAGATTAGCACTACTCAAGTCTGCAACAATTAAATATGAACCAGTTAAATCAGCTTTACTCAAATCTGCACCCACTAAATTAGCACCAATCAAACTGACATATTTTATATTTGCATGAATCAGACAAGCATAACTGAGACTAGCATTAAAGAGAAAAGCATTATCTAGATTAGCTTGAGAAAGATTAGCGCAAAATAAAAAAGCACGATTTGCATCAATTTTTGAGAGATTAGCACAACTTAGGTTAGCGTGACTCATATTAGCTTCACATAGTTTAGCACCTGTTAAGTTAGCTTCACTTAAATTTGCTCCTACTAAATTTGTACTACTCAAATTAGCATGACTAAGATTGACTCCACTGAGATTAGTATTCGTCAAGTCCGCATCACTAAAATCAGAATTACTAAAATCAGCACCACTCAGATTAATACCACTAAGGTCAACTTCCGGTAGCTCTATAGCAATAAAGTTTCTATTACCTTTAGTATAATCTTCTAGTATTTGCTTGGCATCTCTTATGGGCATCTACAGCTAAATAGTTTAGGTTTGCTCTAAATACTATTATTCCAAAATATTAATCAATTATAATGAAGCTTAATTTTTTATTAAGTAAATAAAAGCGATCGCTATGTACTCAAGAGGAAAAATGATCGATAGTCAACTAAAAATAGTTTCTCTAATTCCTAGTGCCACAGAAATTGTTGCAACATTGGGATTAACGGATGCTATGGTGGGTAGAAGTCACGAATGTGACTATCCTTCAGAGGTAAAAAACTTGCCTGTTTGTACTCAGCCTAAATTTAATCCTGATGGAAGTAGTCGTGAAATTCATAATCGAGCTACGGAATTATTACAATCTGCTTTGAGTGTCTACCGTGTAGAAACAGAAACTCTAGAACAATTAAAACCCACTCATATTATTACTCAAGCTCAATGTGATGTTTGTGCAGCTAGTCTAGCAGAAGTAGAAGCTGCCGTGGCAAGTTTAACTAAAAGTCATCCTCAAATTATTTCATTACAGCCTAATTTATTGGCAGAAGTGTGGGTAGATATGGAACAAGTAGCAATGAGTTTAGGAGTAGATGGAAATGAAGTAATTTCTCAGTTAAAATATAGAGTTAAAGATTGTGCTGAAAAAACTCAAAATTTACCTGTTAAGGATATTCCGAAAGTAGCTTGTATTGAGTGGAGCGATCCGCTAATGGCAGCAGGAAATTGGATACCAGAATTAGTTCAATTTGCTGGGGGAAATTCATTATTTGGAGCAGTGGGAAAACATTCTCCATGGTTAAAATGGGAAGAGTTATTAATTGCTAATCCAGATATTATAATTTTTATGCCTTGTGGTTTTGATTTAGAACGTACTCGCCAAGATACTATGGAGTTAATTAATCGTCCAGAATGGCAAGATTTACCTGTAGTTAAATCGGGCAAAGTTTACATTACGGACGGTAATTCTTATTTTAATCGTCCAGGGCCGAGATTAGTCGATTCTTTAGAAATTTTAGCGGAAATTTTACATCCTGAATTGTTTGATTTTGGTTATCAAGGAATAGGCTGGATGAAGTTATCTTAAGCAGAAGAAAAACAATTAATAATTAACAATTAATAATTAATAATTACCTCTTCTTTTCAAGAAGAGAACTGACTTACAGGACAAATTTTTCTTCTCTTGGTCGATTGGATATGGCGAGGTTTCCTGGCCATTTAAATCTTCGGGAAGCTGCGCTTTTTCCTACGGAATGCTCCGCAAACATGTCGGCGACAGCCGTTAACGTAGTTATGCGAAGCAAAACGACCGCTTTTTCTCTTTTCAAGGAGAAGCTTTAAACCTTAATTATTTACTAAATTACATTTTTCAACAAGCAATAAGGAGGAAAAATACAACTATAGTTTATGCTTCTTGAGAAACCCTGTATTTCTGTATTTAGCCTAATTAGTTCGATGCCTTAATTATAACAAAAATCAGATAGTGTGCCATGTACAAAAAACAAGTACAAAAAATAAATCAACCTCAAACAATTTCAGACATTCAATTAATCAATTTCTGGTTACAACAAATTCCTCCTATAAATCAATCATCTCATTTATATATAGCTCAAATATTCCTGAAATTTGTCAGGAAGCCTCTAAAAAAAGTAACTCAAGCAGATGTTTTAGCCTTTGCAAATGTCCAGGGTATTCGTTATAATAATCGAGAATATTCTCAAAATCAACTATTAGAAACTATTAATTCTCTGCTAAAATTTGGTCGGCAAACTGGCATACTTCCTAATACTCAAAAAAAGATCTTGTCTCCTAATATTGAAAATTTCAATAAATCAGCTCCCTCTACATACAAAACAGAAAATCGTCCTACTAATCTAAAAATGCAGGAAAAGACCTTAAAATTGCGCAAACTATTGAAAATCCAGCTAGCTTCTACCTTCTTCATTATTTTTGTGTTACTTCTGGCAACTGTAAAACTATTTCGAGAAGTGAGTGGGGGCGCAAATGCTGCCGATGAAAAATGGCCAGAAACAGTAGCTATTATGCCCGAGATTGAGCCAACTAAGAATTGGGCCTATCCAATCAATGTACCTAGAATACGAGCTTTTCTGGATACAATTGCTGTAACAGAAGGTACCACAGGCCCTCAAGGTTATTATCGCCAATACACAAACGATCATTTCTCTAGCTTTGAAGACCATCCTAGAGAGATGAAATGTGGCATTGATCGGAATAACGAAAAACTTTGTTCTGATGCAGCAGGTAGATATCAGTTTCTGAGTACATCTTGGGACCTTTATGCTCCGATGGTAGGTGCTAAACATTTTGGCCCCACTTACCAAGACCGTGTAGCTATAGAGTTGATACGAGAAAAAGATGCTCTGGAAGATATTGAACAAGGGAGAATTGAAGAAGCTTTTAGAAAGTTATATATGGTTTGGCCCTCATTTGGAGAAACACCTACAGAAGTTGAGCGACTCATGCCTAAACTTGTAGGAACTTACAACAATAACTTGGCTAGATATCAACCTCCTGAGACATCTTCAGAACAAAAGCCTCAAATGTAGTTTGAAGGAGATGGGGTGATGGGCAGGGTCTATTTATTGTCACCAGAGAAAAAAGGAGGAGGGGGGAGAGGGGGGAGAGGGGGAAGCACAGGAACTCAAAAAAATATAGGGTTGTAAATATTCTCGCTACGACAAAGAATTAGCCCTGGGGTGATGGGGGGATGGGGGGATAGGGGGATGGGGTGATGGATTTGATATAAAATATCACTATCAATTCTAACTTTTGTCTAACTTTTGACTTTTGACTTTAGTGAATGGGGATGGATTTGATATAAAATATCACTTCTAACTTTTGACTTCTAACTTTTGACTTTTGACTTTACTATGGTAATATGTCCTGTCTGTGGCACAGAATACATTGACACATCCCCAGAATTTT
>NZ_CEZPJD010000515.1:0-5740 GCF_983059655.1 Okeania sp. | reverse complement strand
TAAATTGCTGTTTGCGCAAGCATTCCGTAGGAATCATATAAGACTTTTAGCTATTAGGCCCATCCTGCAATTTGTAAATATACCAGCGCTCATTGCTATAAGTATTTCAGAAAATTTGTTCTTTATTTCATTGTTCGTTTTCGTACTATATTTAATTTATTTTACTTTTTCTTCTACTCAGCAATAAATCTAATAAAAGCAGTCGTAGCAACAGTGGTTTTGTGTGTAATATCTTTTTGGGTGTCAATTGCATTATTAGTACCACTAGATTCAATAAATCCTTTAGTTCTTGATTTCTTGGGGAATAACCCTCAAATATTTTCTCAAAGGATTATAACTGGAATAATTTTTATTAGCGTAACAAGATTTTTTTATATTCTAGGAAAAAATAAAAATACAAGAAATACCAGATTTTTTTGGGCTATAGTTACCGAAAAAATCAGGTATAAAGCCTCTCCTTTCATGGAGAAAAAATAAAAAAGTTCTTTGAAGCAATCCTCTTATTTATAAGAAGAGGTAATTCTTAATTCTTAATTATTGAAACATATACCTATGATTTTGATAATGTGTTGCTTTACAGGTATTTACAGAAAAATTCAGGTATAAAGCCTCTCATGAGCAAGGAGAAACAAGAAAAAATTTTCTTTTTATTCAATCCTATCCGTTTTAGGGAGAGGTAATTATCAATTATCCATTATCAATTATCAATTATCAATTATTGAAAGCTCTTTTTACCAAGAAGAAAGTTCTGCTGATGTTCTTTCTATGCTTCACATGGCAATATTTATTTATTATTTTCACATCAACACGATAACTTTTGTCATGTGTTACTTCGATAACTATTCTATTTTTGATATTCCAGAAGATATTTTACGTTTTTATACGATAATTGGAGGTTCTTATGGTACTGGAGTTGCAATGTCAAATATAAGTTACAAAAAATATGACGACGCATTCAAACGAACTTACATAATAATTGTGGTCATACAACTGTTCTTTCTGATAATGTTTTATCTTATATAATTTATAATTGGCCTGCTTCTTAAAAAAATCATATTTAATAAAGTCAAGAACTATTTAATAAAGTCAAGAACAAATATAGATTTAATATTGCAGGGTTTTTCATACTTAGTTAAGATACAACTGTGACAGGCAAGATGCCTGTGCTACAAATACATTACTTATTAATTAAAATCTCAACAACTTTATTCAGTTCCACAGAATGAGAAGCCTTAAAAAGAACTCGATCGCCTGGTTGTAAAAACTCCTGTAAATGTGTTGCTAATTTCTGATGAACATCTTTAGAACTAATATTTTCTACCTCTATAAACTGCAAACCAGCAGCACCAATAGCCATTGCCTGTGCTTCTTCAAAATCTGCCAAAATAAATAAACCATCAATATTCAAATCTCGCACAACATTGCCAACTTGTTGATGAAATAAAACTGATTTATCTCCTAATTCTTTCATAGTTCCTAACACAGCAACATGACGTTTTCCCGGAGTTTCAACTAACAAATTTAGAGCAGCAATCATCGACTCTAATCCAGCATTATAAGTTTCATCTAAAATTAGAATATCATTATCTAAATTGTATCTTTTTGCCCTACCTTCAGGTAATTGAACCGATAAATTATTAATCAAAGGTTGCAAGAGATTTTTAGTAGAAATACTTCTACCATGAATTACCTTAAAAACAGCCAATGCTGCCAAATAATTAGAAGCATTATGAAGTCCCGGCAAAGGTAAAGGTAAATCCACACCTGCAACATTTATAGTCTGAGAATCAATTAATTTTCCTTGTAAATCACCTCCCTGTAAACCATAAGTAAAAGTTTCTCCCGACCAAAACTTAGCAGCAGTTTCCATTAATCGTTGGTTATCATAATTCAAAATAGCAATACTATTAGAAGACATTTCTGCAAGTAATTCACACTTAGCTTGAGCGATCGCTTCAACAGAACCTAAACGACCAATATGAGCAGTACCAACATTCGTAATTAAACCAATTGTCGGATTGGCAATATGTGTTAATTCTGCTATTTCCCCTGGTCCTCGCATTGCCATCTCTACCACAGCATAATTATCATCAGAGGAAAGTCTTAGTAGAGTTTTTGGTACACCTATTTCATTATTATAATTAGCTTCAGTTTTCAGAACTTGACCCTGAGTAGCCAAGACTTTAGCAATTAATTCCTTAGTAGTAGTTTTACCCACTGAACCTGTGACCGCAATTACAGGAATGTCAAATCTATCTCGCCACCAACGAGCGATTTTTTGGTAAGCTTCTAAAGTATTTTCTACTTGTAATATAGTTACGCTATTTGACTGTTGTTTAACTATATTCGTTAAGGTATATTTTTCCTCAACAATGACGCAAGAAGCCCCTTTTTCCATTGCCTGTTTCACAAATTTATGGCCATCAAAGTTTTCACCTCGTAATGCCACAAATCCTTCACCAGATTGTAAGTTACGAGTGTCTGTATTTATGCCGGTAATTAATGTTTTTTTAGGAATCTGAAAATTTGTAAGTGTTGTAGCACTCAAGACTTCAATTAATTGAGATAAGTTAATGTGACAGACCATAACTATTGGCAGTCCTACTCAAATATGTGTAATAATTATATTAGAGTAATTGTGATTTTTGAAGTCAATTTATTTTTTTGGATTTAACTAAGCAACCAGGAAAAAGTAAAAAGTATAAATAATTCTCAAGAGAAAAAAATTTTTTTTAAGTTTAGTAAATTTTGTCATAATTTAGAGCTTACATAAGACAAAATTACTAAAATTTTTTCGAGCTAAGGATTAAGAAAGTTTATACGATCTTATGTATATTACAATTAGTAACGACTGATTTCTACGGAGTGGGAACTGTAGATGCTACCGATAACTCAGGACAATCAAAGTTGACCAAAAAAGAAGGTCTCAAGCCTCCCCTTTCAAGGGGATGAAAAAAATAAAGTTCAATATTTCAAGCCTCTGACTTCAGGCAGAGGTACTGATAACTGATAACTGATAACTGATAACTGAAATGACCCGTGGAGGAGAGTTTTTTATCAAGCAAAATCTTTACTGAAACTTCACACAAATTCAGTAAATTATGAAGATAATTAAAAATATGAGTATTAATCAACTGTAGAATACCGATGTTAGGTATACAATAAATCTAAGGAGTATTAATACTGAGTTATAGACAAAAATGATACCTAGTATAGTAAGGTAAATATCCACCTAAATTTGGAATTAAATATATAGTTTTAGACAAACTCATAGATGCTAATTAATCGTCAGACTAGCTCTGGAATATAAACATCATAAAGTAGGTAGGAAATATATAAAATGAAAAGTCTTCTGGATGAATACAACAAATACAAATCTCAAGATGAACAAGATATCTATAACCATTTTATCCAATTGATAGATCTAGAGTCTTCAACAGAAGTAATTGAAAGATTTAGAATGTTATTTATTAATGGTTCTGGATATCCTGACAGAGAAATATCTCAAGCACTAGATAGAATTACAGCATTGCCACAAATTGAAGAAGAGTTTGATTTTATCTTAAATCGCTGCTGTCATATAGTTATTAATAGAAAACAACCCTACAACTATAAAAAGGATGTTTTAGTAGATTTAATGAAGCTTTTTGATCGAATAGAAAATCAACCCGCACGTCGCAACTACTACGGTTCTCGTAATAGTAAAAAATTATTAGAACTGGTTCAAGCATTCACAAGAAGCGAGCAATATCTCTCCTTAAAACGCTTAACAGAATTAATGAACCAAGAAACAGGAAGTTGCAGAAATACTAATAGTGCTCTAGCTCAACCTTTAAGAACTCTAATTCCACGTTACCCTTACTTATACCAACATTGTTTAGTTACCCCAGATAGTAGCTATGAACACCAACAAGTTATCAGAAAAATTCAACGACATAAACAGAGAAAATTTGAAATAGACTTATCCAAATATGTAACTCATACAATTAGAAAGAGAGTAATAACCACTGCCTCTGAAAGAGGAACGAATCTTTCAAACCTGACAGTATCTCCTTGGGAAGGCACTAACAATATTCAAAATCCTACTCTTTTGAGCGATCGGGAAGTATTATCAGCAATTAAACAATTTGTAGGTAAAGTTGAAAACGGTAATAACTATCGAGATAATGCAAAAAGTTTTCTAACCCATGTTAGACAACCTCAATCCTATGGTTCTTTTAAAGAAAGCTTCTATGAATATTTAAGTACATCTTTTGATGTAGATTCTAAATCTATTAAGTATCAGTTCCAAAATAAACTATATAAGCAGCTGAAAAATACTATGTCTCATAGTAATGATAAACAGTTTAATGATTCTTTGCTGATGAGAACTTGTAATCAAATGTTAGGATTTCTCATTGTAGAAAGTACCCAAAAACCACAACACTTTCTATTTCTCAATCTAATGTCTAACCTGGGTCCGATAACAACAACTGGCCTTCTACTAAAAATAGTTTTGGTCTGCTATAGAGTCAAACCATACTTAGAAAAACGATTTTCTATACTATTTAACCATTACGAATCACACACTAGAGAAACTGTTATGTGGTTAGTGAAAGCTCTAGAAAATATGCACGTTGCTTTAAGTACTAATTTTGGTAGGGTTGATTTATCTTTCATTCGTTAGAATATTTTAAATAAGCACTCAGCAGTAAATGTTGATAAATAGATTTCAATCCCTCCACGCGCCTTCCGATTTATAGAAACCGGGGTAAACCCAGAGCTACTAAAAACTGTTAAAACTTCCAGAATCTAGAAGAAGCTCAGTTAATATGCAGGAGTAATATTGCAATGTTAAAACAAAGCTCAGAGTAGAGTTTTCTAATATCGTTTACCTGGTGGATTTATACTCCACGCACATATATAAAATAAATCAAAAAATATAGTAAAGATTAAAAGATTAAATATGTTGCTTAATTAGCAATCGTATTATAAAGAATAAATAATTAGATAAACCCTTAGCTTGTAGCTATGGGTAATTAAATACTAAGCATAGGTTCAGTCAAGACAAAAAGAAAAAGTAATGACCCAAGTGTTACTAGGTGAAAACGAAGGTATAGAGTCGGCCTTCCGGCGATTCAAGCGTCAAGTTTCTAGAGCAGGTATCCTTGCAGATGTAAAAAAACGTCGATACTTTGAAACTTCTCAGGAAAAACGAAAAAGAAAGGCCGTAGCAGCACGACGCCAAAAACGATTTTATTAAAGCAAAAAATTTACTTTATAGGTTAATTATTGAGATAATTTAGTGTAGAAGTTTTGTCGCTATCTTCAATAGTTAATAATTAATAATTAATTATTACCTCTCCTTGAAAACGGATAGGATTGACTAAAAGAAAAAAAAATCTTTTTTATCCTTAAAAGGAGAGGCTTTAAACCTTAATTACTCCGTAAAATTTATCAAAACTCTAACTTTGGTAGTAGCTAATATTAGCGAATATTTATAGAAGTGTTGAAATAAATTTTATACCCCTTTAGGTAGTGTTTTATCATAAGATTAATGTCTAATGTTAAATTACCATAAACATAAATTATATTAGATTATAGTGGCTTTCACAAAGGTACAATATAGTAAAAATTATAGATATAACTAAAGTTTAATAAACTGCAGAAATAGTTATATTCTATGTTAATTAAAGCCTCTATAAGTAGGGCTTGCTGAAAAAGCTTGAAAGCATTGACTGATATTGGTTTTAGCAATTTT
>NZ_CEZPJD010000514.1:0-5754 GCF_983059655.1 Okeania sp. | reverse complement strand
GTTCCTTAGCCGAGCTATTAAACGAATATAATAGCAAGTACAAAGCAATTAAAATACTGGAACCAAACAAGAAAAATAATACCAATATAGAAAAAATTAGCAATACTCTGTATGAAGAGCTGAATAGAGATAAACAAAAGATTGTTAATTTATTAACAGAAATGGAAGCAGAGCAGTATATTCAGCAATTACAAGACAGTGATCCTAACCAAGTTATAGACGCTAGACAGAAGGAAATATACACCAATTTAGAACAATTTACACCAAAAATAATAACAGAAAAGTTACCTGTATTAAAGTCAGGAGTAAAAGATAAAGTCAATGTAACTATTTTACAAAATGCTTTAAAAAGAAATCGAAATTACAATTCTGGACAAGGAAATTACAATCCTGGAGAATTTGGAGAATTTGATAATTCAACTCAAAAAGCTGTTGAAAATCTCCAAGAGACTTATATACAAAAATCAACAACAACAATGAAAAAAGATGGAAAAGTGGGAGCTAGCACCTGGAACTTGTTGATTGGTAGGCTCAAGGATTTACAAGTAGAAAAGGTATATGAAATTTTAAACAAACACTTAGAGCTTGACAACCAAACAGATTATAATATTGTCACCGAAATTAAAAAATGTCGAGACAATAATCAAAATGAAAAGGCTTTAGAATTTGTCAATTGCCTGGAAAAATTGAACGATTAACCCTAAAAATATCTAACTTATGAAGTACAAAAAATGCGTAGTATTTATTTTCACATAATATCAGGTATTTTTTCAGCCATAATAGGCTGGAGTTTAAGTCAATTATTTTGGCTTGACATTGGTAAACTTCTCAATCAGGAGAAATCAGCTTTTGATACCATATCATTGCCACCAGACATAATTGTACTACCAATAATAGCAGCCAGTATCGCAGTAGGAATGGTGGTGACAGAAATATTGGTTACTAACCCAACTAAACATCGACTTAACCTTAGAGAAATATTCTTTATTAACCCCGCTCGTAATAGATCGCAAACCTTACCTCATTTTTGGTTAGCAGTTTTATGTGGGTTAGGCGCAGGTTTAATATCAGCTCTGTTAGCTTGGTGGTTATACAGCACTAACCTTTCAGGGCAGTGGGTAAGATTGATATGTTGGGTGATAGTAGGTTTATCTGTGGGTTTAGCTGAGGGGTTGAGTTGGCGATCGCGCAGCATGGAAGGCGAAACTCAAAGAGCAAATCAACGCTTATTCAAAAGTATTGCATTAGGAGTGGTTGCAGGTTTAATTGCAGCTTTAATCGTAGAAGGAGTCCGGCCTCAACTAAAAACCTCTGGTTTAGCTGGTTATGAAGACGTCATTAGCTTTAGTATTCTCGGCGCTGCTTTGGGATTTGGCTTAAGTTTAGCCGCTGCTCCTAGTTATGCAGTAGCTTTACGAGCAGGTGCTGGTTTTGAAATGACAGCAGAAATGGAACATATCTTGAAAGATCATGATGCTGATTTACCTCGTATCATGAACGTTACTCGCCTCCAGCTAGTTACCGACGACGATTCGAGTACTACTCTTGAAGAAAACTTATCTATTAAACTGCCATTATATACCAAAAAAAACGAAGCAATAATGATTGGTGGTTACACTGATGTAGACATTTACTTGCCAGGTATTCCTAACAGATGTGCATCTTTATCTGTAAATAACCGTGTCGTTGAAATTCAATGTTTAGCCGCAGGAAAGGTTCAAATCAATCGAACTTTAATGAAAGAAAGGCAAAGAAAATCACTCCGTCACGGTCAAATTATAACTTTGTTACGAAAGGATAACCCAGACAAATATTACTGTTTTTGTTTCTATGATACTTTATACGATCCACAAAGCTAAACTAACAATAATAGCAGTTTCTTTTGCTATACTACCATTCGGTTGTGCTGCCATACCTGAAAATATAATTAGTCAAGATGATTGTAGTAATACTGGAGAAAATCCTCAAAAATGCCCGGAAATTACTCGTATAATTCCAGAAGGCAATATAGTTAAAATGCGGGTTAAAGTTTATAACAAAGAAGGAAACTTTAATCCCAGTTTACAACAATCAGATTTCTCTGTAGAAACTATTAGTGAATTTGGTAGGGAAAAAACTATTCAACCAACTGTTATTCTGCCTACTGATCCTAAAGCAAAAACTACTCCTGCTGATGTAATTATTATGTTAGATATGAGTGGGAGTATGAGGTTTGAAGATTCTAGTCCAGGTACAAGACGCATTAAATTTAAGGGTGCTATTGAAGCTATAAACGAATTTATTGATGCTGTTAATGATCGGCCAAATTTAACTGTTAGAATAGGTCTAGCACCTTTTGGTCAAGGAGGTAATGAATTTACAGTAACTGATAAAAGTTTAGATGCCAATTTTTACGAATCTGACAGTGAGAAGTTCAAGGAAAAAGTAGAAGAGTTAGCCAATCAATATGAATATCTCGACGCTTCTACTAATTTATATCAACCACTAGAAACTGCTGTTAAATATTTGAGAAAGTCAGTTTCTAATAGTAATAATACAACTAATAATTCTCAATCCAGACAGTTAGTTGTAATTGTGTTATCTGATGGCTTTCATAATAATGACCGCAAAACAGAAGAACAACAATTTGAGAGATTAAAAAATATTCTCCAACCTCAAGATTCACAAATACCAAAGGTTAAAGTTCACACATTAGGCTATGGTGAATCTTTAACAGAAATTTACGATAGTTCAGAGTGTAATATTGAATTAACTGAAGCACAATTAACAGAAGATGAAATAATTATCGAACAAAAAGTTATTGATAAAATTATTGATAATTGTGAACATCCAATAACAAGAATTGACCCATCAATAAAAATTGACCAATTCATTGTAGATCAACCACGTTTAAAACAAATCGCTGATTTAACAGGAGGTAGTCATCAATTTCCAGATAATGCTGAAGAGGTCGCCCAGAGTTTAATTAAATTCCTAGAAAGTCTACAAGAATATCAATTAGAGTATGAGGAACCAGACGGCGATCGCGCGACTCAACATCAAGTCAAAGTTTTAGTTAAAGGTCTTACTTCTAATGCGAAAGATTACCGCATTACTAATTTTATCTACGAACCTTTAGAAGCAAAAACTAGGGGATTATTAACTTTAGGAACTTTAATTATTTTTGGTTTAATAGGGGTAGTTCCCTTTATCAAATGGAGTGAAAAATTACGCGCAGAGAGATAAATTATGACAGAATATATTTTAACTTTAAAAATACCCAATGCAGGTAATAAAAAGATTTACTATTCAGTGAATTTAACTGGTAGTGATATGTAAGCATTCAGCTATTAGCTGTCAGCTCTCAGCTCTTATTTTGGCAAGTTCAGTAGAAATTATTCGCTGGAGTACCCAGTACGATCATGTTAGGTTAAGGGTAAAAGTTGTCTGTCAAGATAACGTTCCTATTCAACCCAATTTTAATTATTGCCCTCTGCCTCCATCTAAACGTTGGCAAATTATTGCTGTAATGTTAATTGTTTTAGTGTAAGTAGATAGGTGCAAATAAACCTCACTATGTAAATAAACCAGTAAAAATCCTAGGAGACAGAATTCGAGCGTTCAGGAATGATATTTTAGTATAAGTCATAATACCAAAATTTATGGTAGAAATAAAGTAGGTTTTAAAGAATCAGGAAAAGACTGAGTTATGAGACAAATTACTTTAACTTCCGAACAAGAAAAATTTTTAGAAAAATTATTGAATACTGGCAAATATAACACAGCTCAAGAAGCGATCGCTAGAGCTTTTCAATTATTAGAAGAAGAGGATGATGATATTAAATTACCTTCTTATGTTAAAGGGACTGAATCTGCCAAAAAATTATTAAAGGAAAAGGTTAAAAAATATCGAGAGGAGCGAGAAAAAAATAAGAATAAACCTATAGATCCTGAAAGAGCAAGGTTGGCAGCAGAATTTAAGCGATTATGTGAAGAAACCCAAGCATTACACTCAGATAATCCTTTAACTGATGAAGAAATTGCTGCTGAAATTGAAGCTTATAGGAGAGGAGAATGAGAGTTATTATTGACACAAATATTTTAGTGTCTGCTGCTGTTGCTGATGGTAAACCAGAAACAGCGATTAATTTTATTATTAGTAGTTCTAATTATGAGTGGATTGTATCAGAGGAAATTTTAGCAGAATATAGCGCTACGCGCTAGGCAACAGGCAACAGGCAACAGGCAAAAGTAAACTGTGAGTGGGTTTGGTGGATTTAGGAATGTCCTAACCTAAACTTGTAGCGCTATATAATGAAGTTTTATATCGAAGAAAGCTGAAACTTAGTGACACCAAAAAAACAGAATGGTTAAACTTAATTAGAGATAGTACAAGGTTAATTGAAGTTAATCTTACAGTTGACTTTAAAAGAGACCCTAAAGATGCTAAATTTATCGCTTTAGCAATGGCAAGTGAGGCGGATTTTTTGATTACAGGGGATAAAGATTTTAGTGAGATGAGAGAATTACCAAAAACAATTATTGTTTCAGTTTCTTTGTTCTATGATTTATTTATAAATGAGGAATAGATATATGTTGAAAATGATTATTAATTCTCCAGGAGAAAACTGAATTATGAGAAAAATTACTTTAACCCCTGAACAAAAAAAGTTATTGAATACTGGCAAAGATTTTTTGTTTTTAGTTGGGCTTTAGCCCTGACAATACTTAGTATTAGGACTAGAGCAAAACTACAAGCCTAATTATAACTATTCAACCGGAGATGATATGGGTGTTCGTTTCAGTGGATATAGTGGCTCTTTTCCATTCAATTGCCAAATGCTAAATACTAATACGGCCGCCACAGTTAACCATACACAGGAAGGGGCTAAAATTATTCCTGCTGTGGGATTAATTTGCCAGTAAAAGATAGTAACTATTAAAGCAGATAACCAAGGACCTAAAATTACGACGGGAACCGCAGCACCTAACCTACGTTCTACAGTAAATATTGTATTCCAAGTATCTCCTAAAGCAAGATGCACTGCAAAAACTATTAAAGGAAGTACTAAAAATTGTTGGTTCATCTCCTGCCAAACTAATAATGAAGAGATAACTCGTAAGACTGCAATTGTCATCCATACTATGGGAAAAGCTAAAGGTGGAGGTGCCCATTTTGGTCTGACTATAGTATCATAAGTCTGACGAGAACGAGTATTATCTAATGGGGAAAAAATTCGCGAACGAATACTTAATAAGGTAAAAAATATCCCTGCAAATACGGTACTTAACCAATTAGGAAAAGAAGAATTACCATCAACTAAAATTACCAATTTTTCCATTCCCCAGAAAGCTATCAGAATGATTCCTATTTGTACAATAGTTCCTAATTTATACATTAAAAGGAGTTTTATATCTAGCTCTTTTGTAGAAACTATTTGTTTGCTAATGGATTGGTTTTTGGACTCAGTTTTTACCCCCATTACTGTATTGACAAGCTGTTCGACTGTTCCACCATCATTTGATTGAGTCATAATCAGAATATTCAGAAAACTATCAACTTTATTTTCATATAGAATCTGATTATATAGCAATCTTATTTGAGTTGAAAGAAATTGTAGATTTTAGGCAACAGCTCATCTCGCAAAAGGGAAGATAATTTCTGAAACCAGATGTCTATTGTATAATATCATGTCCGGTTGAATAGTTATAATTACAGTGCTTTTCATTTGAGTAGACCACAAAATTATTTTTGGCACTTAGAGTAGGGAGTAG
>NZ_CEZPJD010000513.1:3936-5768 GCF_983059655.1 Okeania sp. | reverse complement strand
CCCTTACCAAAATACTTTTTGATTTAATAAATAATTTATATTTTGTCAATCAATTTTTATATTTTTTCATCTTTATCAAAATAATATGGGTCGCGCAACCCCGCCTTTTAAGGCGTAATATTTTTGGAGCGGGGCTCAAATCCCCGTTACTAAAATAACTTCTGACTTCTGACTTCTGACTTCTGACTTCGTTAACCTTGGCAAGCGAGCGCTATACAACTACACTAATAGCTGATTTTTGTCTACCTTTAACAGCAAATAATTATGTATTCAAACCTACCCAATAGCTGGTTTCGCGTTGCTAGAAGTGAAGATTTATCTGCCAAAGGAGTCATGCCACTTCATTACTTCGGAAAAGACTTTGTACTATTTCGTACAGAAGATGGCAAACCTCATATTTTTGATGCCCATTGTCCCCACTTAGGCGCTCATCTGGCTCATGGAGGTAGAATACAAGGCCAAACTCTGAGATGTCCTTACCATGGTTGGCTCTGGGATACAAATGGAGAATGTGCTGCTATTCCTTATCCAGATAAACCCAAACCCAAAGCAAAAATACAAAGCTGGCCTGTACTTGAACTTAATGGTCTCATCATGATGTACCATCACCATCAAGGAAAACTGCCAGACTGGGAAATACCTCAAATACCAGAACTCATTTCTCAAGAATGGACTCCCCTACGTTTAGTCCGTCAGTGGAAAGTACGTACTACCCTTCAAGATTATATGGATAACAGTGTAGATGTTTCTCACCTATATAATTTGCACAGCCGTACTTTTAAAAGCGCTCATAGTCATGGGGTACAAATTGACGGACCAATGTTAACTCATAGAATGTCTCAGAAATATAATTTATCTTCTTTAGCAGCAGGAAAATTAGTATTAGAAGATGGCTCAGTTACTACTATTTATTACGGACCTGCTTATGATGTTAGTTTTTACTGGACAGAAGGAAAATTAAAGCTAGGTTTGTTGACTATTTTTACAGGAACACCTATAGATAATGAGTATCTTGATATTGCAATATTTTATAGTGTGAAGAAAGTTCTACCTTTTCCTTTAAGCTTGATTTTAAATAAGATGTTAAAACAAGATGTTTTAGAAACTTTTGAACAAGATGTTAGTATTTTAGAGAATAAAAAAGATATTCATAATCCACCTTTATATCAAGATGATGGTCCTGTGCGTCAGTCTCGAAGTTGGGCCAGTCAATTCTATTCTTGAAGAAGGAAGAAGGAAGAAGGAAGAAGGAAAAGGGAATTACCTCAATGACCTAAAAATGCCTAGAACCCTGGGTAATTAAGGATTTACGCCTTTTTGACCTGAAAGACTATTCCTGTCTATATTTGAGCCTATTTTCTACCTCTATTTTGTGTAATACCATTTCTCTGTAACAATGCGCTTAATAATTATTGCTCAGACCTTATTAAAGTGACTATTGTCATCTTTATATTAAGTGCAACTTCATGGAGAAATGGTATAATATCATGTTCGGATAATCAGTTATAAAAAAACTTTATCCCTTTTAACCTTTTCTTCCTTTCTGCCTTCTGCCTTCAGCATAGCTGCCTTCCTTCCTCCAAAGTGTAAGTATTCAACCGAACATGATATAAGTCCCATTAGGAAAATTAGTGCGAGCATCTTGCTCGCGTTATGAATCATCATATTTACAATTGATAACTGAAATGACCCGATGTCCTAACTATAGTGACAATTTTTATAAACCCAAAAGAAAAAGACAAACCTAAAAAAACTTTTCCCTATTTATCCTTTCTTCAAGTCTAGCAAAGTTAAAAATAAAACAGCCTGCATCCAACTACAGACTGTTAAAA
>NZ_CEZPJD010000513.1:0-3836 GCF_983059655.1 Okeania sp. | reverse complement strand
TTAGCAATACCTTCTTTAAGTGGCTTAGGTGCAGATTCTACCAAATCTTTTGCTTCTTTCAGACCCAAACCTGTAATGGCACGAACCACTTTAAGAATAGCAATTTTCTTATCTGAAGGAAACTCTTCAAGAATTGCATCAAATTCTGTCTGCTCTTCAGCTTCTTCTGCAGGAGCAGCAGCCCCTCCAGCACCAGGCATACCCATAGGCATCATCATGCCACCAGCAGGAGCAGCAGCACTAACACCAAAAGCTTCTTCTATTTGTGAAACTAATTCAGATGCTTCGAGTAAGGAAAGAGACTTAAGTTGTTCTAGAATTTCATCAGTTTTTGCAGACATTAGTAATCTCCTATTTTTTGTTAGTTTGCAGTTATTTTTTTTGCTAGAATTTTGACTTTTTTATGACCTTTAATATAGTTAAATTACTGGAATTATTCTCATAATAAAACTGATAGGATATTAGTCAAAAATTCATGTTGTTTGTGTTAGGCACCATCGCCTTGCTGTTCTTTTTCTGAGATTGCTTTAATAGCTCTGTTTACAGAAGCTGGAACCTCATTAATACCAGTGGCAAGCTGAGTAGGTACAGCATTTAGACCAACAGCCAACTTAGTAGCTATACTATTGAGAGCACCAGCAACTTTAGCAAGCAACTCTTCCTTAGATGGTAGATCGGCGATCGCTTTAACCTGGTCTTGAGTCAGCAGTCGCCCTTCCATAACCCCACCCTTAAATTCTGTTTTTTTGGTGGTTTTTTGGAAATCTTGGTAAGCTTTGATAGCACCGCCGATATCATCTTTCAGGAATAAGAAAGCATTAGATCCTGCCAGCAACTGTTCCATCGGTTGCCAGTTGGTATCTTCTTTAACTGCAATTCCCATCAGAGTATTTTTAGCTATAGTGCAAGAGCTACCAGTAGGCAGTAGTCGTCTACGCAAGTCTGTAATTTCTGCCACGGATAGTCCGTGATAATCAACTACAAGTGCTAGCTGACTTTCACTCAAATTTTGCTTGATGTCTGCCAACATCTCTTGTTTTTGTTCCTTTGTTTTGCCCATATTTATAGCAGTACAAAAATAGATTAGGATGTTTATAAATCCTCAAACTGAGTCAGGTATTACTTCTGACTTCTGAGTTGCGCGTAGCGCTATATCACCTGCTGTACAATACCTACACAATTCCGGCACTCACTAGATAAAATCTCATAATGCCAGTCAAAGATGTTTGCTTCTTGCTTCAACCTGGGAGGCCGCCCTCTTCCAGTTCACAAGCGTAAATTCGGGTACAGCCTACCCTATTTTTCTCATTAACTTCTACTGAGATAACACCACTGCTCCTTGACAAACCAAAAACCCTGGCGGACTATACTATCTGCCAGGGCAAAGAATTATAAATCCAAAACAAATAATTTAGTAAAGATTTTTACAAAAATCACTTACGCTTGTTTTTGAATAATTAATTCTTGAACCTCGGCAGGAAATTAAGCTATTAGCACCTGCTGTCTTCAGCTCTTTAATTTTGATTTTTTTAGCTATTTAAAGCTATCAGCAATTAGCCATCAGCTATCAGCTTTTAGTAGCTCTGGGTAAAAATACTCAGTTTACTAACAGCCAGATTGCCCTCAGAGGAGTTAAAATATCTTTATCCGTTCGGGAATGCTCCGCTAACGAAGCCATAAAAAAAATCTCCTGAAAGCTGACCGCTGACCGCTGACCACTTATTTAAATTGACTAAGCTTCTGCTTCTAATTTTATATCCCGCAGGGCGCTAACTTCAACTTGAATTGATGGTCCCATTGTTGCTGATACAAATATACTACGCCAATAGCGACCTTTTGCACCAGAAGGACGGTTGCGGTCAATACAATCTTGTAAAGCCTTTAAGTTAATAAGTAAATCTTCTACAGAAAAAGAAGCTTTACCAAACATAACATGAACTATACCTGTCCGGTCGGCTCTAAATTCTAACTTACCTGCCTTAAATTCGTCAATAGCTTGTGCCAGATTGACAGTTACAGTACCGCCTTTAGGGGATGGCATCAAACCTCTCGGTCCTAGTAAACGTCCTAGTTTGGCTACTTGAGGCATCACATCAGGTGTAGCGATCAACGTATCAAAATCCATCATCCCTTTGCTAATCTCTTCAATTAGCTCCTCTGAGCCAGCTAAGTCCGCTCCTGCGGCCAGAGCCTCGTTAACTTTTTCACCTTTGGCAATGACTGCAATTCGGATTGTTTGACCAGTTCCTTTGGGTAAGGCTACTGTAGTTCGTAGTTGTTGATCTGTATACTTAGGGTCGATCCCTAAGCGAATATGAGCTTCTGCTGCTTCTGGGAATTTTGCTGTAGCTGTTTCTTTCAAAAGTTGAAGCGCCTCGTTAGGTTCATAAGGCCGCTCTTCTACTTTTTTTCTCAGTTCTTGTAATCTACGAGAGACTTTTTTTGGCATTTTATTCTCCTGGGGTACTTAACGAAGCTCTGCTTCTCCCCCTAATATCAATTTACTTTTGCTTCTATTTCTACTGTAGAATGCAGATATTTCGGTACTGGGTTAATTAATCAAATTAATCAGCGATCGTAATACCCATATTTCTCGCTGTGCCTGCCACAATTTTCATCGCAGCTTCAATGTCATTAGCATTGAGGTCTGGCATTTTTGTTTGGGCTATTTCCTGCAATTGAGCTTTTGTAATTGAGCCTACCTTTGAACGATTTGGTTCACTCGAACCACGTTCTACACCTGCTGCTTTTTTAATTAAGACTGCTGCTGGTGGGGTTTTCAGAACAAAAGTAAAACTACGGTCTTCATAAACCGAGATTTCTACTGGAACTACTGTACCAGCTTGGTCTGCAGTTTTGGCGTTATACTCTTTACAAAACGCCATAATATTCACACCATGCTGACCTAGAGCAGGGCCAATAGGCGGAGAAGGGTTAGCCTTTCCTGCCGTAATAGCCAACTTGATCAGCGCCACGACTTTTTTTGCCATTATTTATGCTTTTCTACCTGATTAAACTCTAGTTCTACTGGCGTATCTCGTCCAAAAATGGATAATAGCGCTTTTAATTTACTTCTTTCTGGACTTACTTCAATTACATCACCTTCAAAGTCTTTGAATGGCCCTGAGAGTACTGTAATATGATCTCCTTCTGCCACTGTTACTTTGAGCATTGGCTCTTGCTCTTGAGCTCGTTTAAAGACCCTTTCTACTTCTGAAGGACTTAGTGGTAAAGGTTTAACATGACCACGACCTCTTCCATAGCGACGCTTTTGTTCAGCCCCTACAAAGTTAATCACATTTGGGGTACTTTTGACAACCTGCCATGCTTCATCATCAATTGTCCATTTTTTTTGTTCCTCTATCCAATTTAGCCTCATTTGTACCAATACATAGCCAGGAAAAACTTTTTCATCACTATGTTGACGACTGCCATCTTTACGAAGCTTAATTGCGGGTGTATGAGGTATTTCTATTTTGAATATTTTGTCTGCAACATCAAGAGTTTGAATACGCTGGGTTAAATTAGCCTTGACTCGTTTTTCACAACCAGAGGCCACTTGTACTGCATACCACCGTAATTCTCCTTTGAGAAACTCTCTGGAATCTTCTTCCCCTTGATTTGATTGCGTTGTATCTTGTGTTTCTTCTGGATATAATGTCATCCAAACACCACCCCGGCTGCCCAACTAAAGAACTCATCTACTAGATAAATGATTGTTGCCGAGAGAATAACCATTAACAGTACAGCAACGGACTCACTAATGAGCTGTTCTCTGCTTGGCCATACTACTTTATCTAGTTCTTCTTTTGTTTCTTTGAAAAAAGCTAGAAGCT
>NZ_CEZPJD010000512.1:0-5773 GCF_983059655.1 Okeania sp. | reverse complement strand
TTGATAATTGATAATTACCTCTCCCTAAAAGGAAGAGGATTGAATAAAAGGAAAAAATTGATTCTCTTCCCCTTGAAAGGGGAGGCTTTAAACCTGAATTATTGAATTATTGAATTATTGAATTATTAATTCTTCGGTAAAATATTCAAGGTGTTTCTCTATTTTTGCATTGTTGACAAAAAATTGAGAATAGCGATAAATTATACCTAATTTTTGACAAAATTCAGGAGGATAATTCATAAATTAATAATAGCAATTAATAGTTAATAAGAACCTCTCCTAAAGATGGATAGATTAACGAAAAAATTTTTTTGTATTTATTTATTCAAAAAAGAAGCTTTAAATTTAATAATTCTGTATAGTAGTCGAAGAAAAGGGTGCGGACATATTAAAAGCTTAAATTCAGACAAAACCATATTTTTCGCTCCTTAAATTCCTCCTGATTTCTTCTGTTTTAACTAGAATATTTAATCAGGAAAGCAGAAGTATCTATTTGTTAATAGATATTACTTTTGCTAAAAAAATTAGCTAAAAAAATATATTGAATTCCATTAAATTTACTGTTGAGAAAAACTCAAGTTAGATTAAATTTTGTTCAATGAAAGAAGATAAATCATCAAAAACAAACCCGAATAATCTTAGCAATTTTCATCCACTACTAATAATTACAAAAAAAATAATTAATCTGAAAACAATAAGTAAAAATATTCACTCATCTACTCTAGGATTAATAGTATTTTTAGTAACTATAAGTAGTATTTGCCCTCCTGCCATGTCACACAATAATGGAGATAAAAATCCACTTCAACTCTCAGAAGAAACCACAAAAAAATCTCTATTTATTGCCTATCCTTCCGCAAACCATAAAACCACTTCAGATAGAATATTTTTAATTGGTACAGCTTCTCCAGAAGCAGAAGTTACTGTTAATGGAAAAAAAATTAATGAACGTAGTAAATCAGGTCATTTTGCTCCTAGTTTTCCATTAAAAATAGGGAAAAATATATTTACTGTACGCCATCAAAACCAGGAAATTATATTAACAATAACGCGCAACTCAAACCAACCACCTTTACCAGTAGGAATAGCTTTTGGCCAAAATTCTTTGACCCCAACAAAAGATATTGCCAGAATGCCAGGAGAATTAATTTGTTTTCAGGCGATCGCTCCTCCAAATGCTAATATTTCTGTGTTATTAGCTGAACAAACTATTCCCTTACTTTCCCAATCTCAAGTAGTAAATTTACCAGGAAATTTGGCAGTATTAACAGGAGAAAATCAACCAATTCCTTCTGCGGGAGAATATTATCAAGGTTGTGCTAAAGCAGAAAGATCGGGAGATTTAGGTCAACCTGAATTTAAACTGAGTATGAGTGGTCAAACTGTTACTCAAAAAGCACCGGGGAAAGTGACTATTCTTTCTCCCACTACATTTGAGGTGGCCGAGGTAACAGTAGAAGAAGGTGTGGCCAGAACTGGACCAAGTACCACTTATTCTCGTTTGACTCCTCTACCAAAAGGCACAAAAGCTTTGATTACAGGGAAGGAGGGAGACTATTTACGTCTTGACTATGGTGGGTGGATAAAAGCTGATGAGACTAGGATATTTACAGATGCTGCTCCACCACGTTCGGTAATTCGGGGTGCTATTGCTCGTCAAGTTCAAGGTGCAACAGAAATTAGATTTCCTTTGCAAGTACCAGTGCCAGTAACAGTCGAACAAGGCGATGGTTATTTAACTTTAATTCTGCATAATACGACGGCTCAAACTGATACTATTCGTTTAGATGATGATCCTTTAATTGAGCGATTAGACTGGCAACCAATCTTAACTTCAACAGTGCAAAATGAGCAGGGAGTTAGGTATAAGTTTTATTTAAAAACAGAGCAACAATGGGGTTATAAATTAGAATATGTTGGTACAACTTTGCGATTAACTTTACGACATCCTCCGGCAGTAAATAGTGGGATTAATTCTATTAATAAACCTCTGACTGGAATGAAAATTTTGATTGATGCAGGACATGGTAGTGAGAATGATTTAGGTGCAAGAGGTCCGACTGGTTATCCAGAAAAAAATGTGACATTAATTCTCTCAAAGTTATTACAGGATGAGTTAATTGCACGAGGTGCTTCAGTATATATGACACGAAAAGCAGAAGAGGATTTATATCCTAAAGATCGTGTGGAAATGATTAATCAACAAGTTCCAGATTTAGCACTTTCGGTTCATTATAATGCTTTACCTGATTATGGTGATGCTCTAAAAACTCAGGGAATAGGTACTTTTTGGTATCATTCTCAAGCTCATAGTTTGGCAGTATTTTTACATAATTATTTAGTGGAAAAATTAGACCGACCTTCTTATGGAGTATTTTGGAATAATTTAGCTTTAGCTCGTCCGACAATAGCTCCTTCTGTATTGTTAGAATTAGGGTTTATGATTAATCCTTATGAGTTTGAATGGATTATGAATCCTCAAGAACAACAGAAGTTAGCAACAGCATTAGCAGATGGAATTGTAGAATGGGTTAAAAGAAGGAGTCAGGAGAGAGGAGACAGGAGTCAGGAGTTAGGAGTTAGGAATAAGTAGAGGATGCTAAACCTTTAAACTTTTAGTATTGCTAGAAATTTTACTATTTCCTTTGAAGAAGTAGTCAGGAGTCAAAAGTCATATCAAGTAATACCAAGCGTGAAAAAAGAATGTTACGAATAATAAGTGCAATAAAAAGATTTTGCAGGAAATGTTCCTTTGACAAAAAAGAGAATTTACGACCTGAAAACTGTTATTAAATCTATTCACATACGACTCCTGAATTGCAGTATTGCTGTTTGCTTCGCGGTGACAAACGGAAATTCTAAGAAATACCCTAGCTATTTGTAGCAAACATTTATCAAATTGGTATAATATTAATTAACCGCAATATAGAGAGGTTGTATGCAACGTCTCTACCAGGTTTGGTAAAGATTGTTTATTACAGTTATTTAATTAGACATGATATTAGGAGTCAATAGAGGATACTCAACCTTTAAACGTTTAGTATTGCTATACATCTTACTATTCTCTATTCCATATCAGTCTAATTTGGATATATGTAAAATTAATATGTACAATTAAACGGATTTAATATAATTGGTAATATGGAGTATTTTGCCATGATTTAGCATTAATCATTTCAACGATTTTTTCTTCTATATTGTTGGAATGAGGATTGTTGGAATGAGGGTTGATTATTAATTACGGCAAATTTCAGGAAGCGTCAGGTACAGTTTAAGACTAATTTAATAATTTTTATTCATTTTTTATTCCCTGTTAAGAGTTCGCTAAAAACATAAAAGTTTGTAATTTATCAATCTTTTTTCGACAGTTATGCCACCGTAATGGTATTGATTGAACTTGATATAAATTACTTACAGCAGTTTTGAAGTTGATGAGGTACAAATTTTTAGGACTTTAGGGAGTAGGAAGTAGGGAGTAGGGAAAAAAAGATTAATCTTTAAACTGTACCTCACTATCCTAAAAAGTGCTGTAATTATTTCATACCATTTCTCTGTAACAATGCGCTTAATAATTTTTACCCAAACTAGAGTTTTACTAATAGCTGTTATCTTTTATTAAGCGCAACTTCATAGAGAATTGGTATCAGCTATTATTACCTCATTTTCAATTAAAAGAAAGAAGATATATTTCGGTTTATTTTCTAATCACAATTTTTCCCACTCCCCCACTCCCTCACTCCCCTACTCCCCCACTCCCCCACTCCTCTACTTCCCCACTCCCTCACTCCCCTACTCCCTCACTCCCCTACTCCCCCACTTCCCTACTCCCTCACTCCCCTACTTCCCCATTCCCCCACTCCCCCACTCCCCTACTCCCTCTTCCTTAAAGGTTGTACTAAAGGCAAAAAATATGACACTAATTGTTGATTTCCAACAACCAAAGTAGGAAAGGGATGACTCGAATAATCTTTGCCAATTTTTAAAGGAAAAATATCTGTAGATTCTAATGATACCCACACTGCACCTGCAGCTTTTGCTATTACCCAAGATCCTGCAATATCCCAAATTCTAGGTGTAGCTTCAACTCCTGCAATAGATGCACCACAAGCAACAAGTAAAAAGTTATAACTTGCTATGCCTAACATTCTAATTTTTGTGGGAATTTGAGGTAAAATTTTGGTACTTCGAGTACAAAGATTAAATAAATGATTACTATTAATTTTGTCTTGGTTTGGTTGAATTGGTTGATGATTTAAAAATGCTCTTGTAATAGGTGGATTAGATAAATAAGTCTGATTTTCTTGATAATAAAAACCATAATAAGATTGATGTAATGGAGGCAAATGTATATAACCAAATATAGGAATACCTTGATACAATAATGCGATAGAAGTTGCCCAAATTGGTATACCTTGAGCAAAGTTTGTTGTAGCATCTAAGGGGTCAATAATCCAACACCATTCATTACTAGGAAATATCTGTTGAGTTTCTTCTGTTAAGATTCCATGAGTGGGAAAAGTACGAGCGATCGCTTCTCTAATTTCTCTATCTGCCCATTTATCAGATTTAGTAATTAAACTACCGTCAGCTTTTTCATCTGCTGTAACATTTCCGAAGTCTTTTAATAATTGATTTCCTACTCGAAAAGTTGTTGTTTCTGCGAAGTTTAAAACTTGATTCCATAATTCTGTCATTTGAACTTTTTTATCCCACTAGATTGTTGTTTGAAAGTTGATTTAAAGAAGATTAATTAGTCAGTCAACTTAAATTGTTGCTTGAATTTTCAACTTTGAGTTTTTAGATTTTAATTTTGATATTTTAGTAAGTATTTTCTGCGTAATGCTTCCCTACAGGATGCTACGCAAATGCAAAGAGCCGTCAGCCATTAGCTATTCCTTTTAGTTTAGGATAAAAGCTTTATTAATTGTCTTACTACAAAAGTTGCCTCCCTTGCCCTTAAAGTCTATTTTTATTTAAATACTGTCCTTAACAAGAGAGTCTTGTTGCTAATAGCTGTTTGCGCAGCATTCCGCAGGAAATACTTACATATTTTCTAGATAATATCCAAGCAATAATACCTAGAGATTCACTATCAATATTTTCAATATTTTATAATGATAGAGAGCATTGTTAAAAATAAAATTTATGAATCATCGAAAGTGGGTTTCTCTATACTTTATTATTTTGGCAGTTATGGAGGTAAGTTGTATATTACCTGCTAATGCCCAAAAATTTGACCGAAAAATTGTGGTCCAAAGCCTCCCCTTTTAAGGGGATAAAAAAAAGAATATTCCTTATGTCAAACCTTCTTATTGTAGAGGTACTAATAACTGATAACTGATAACTGATAAATGAAATGACCTTGTCCAGCAGAGGTAAAAAGAACAGCTAAAATACTTGTAGATTCGCTCCTCAATATGGAATTATTTACCGCAATAATCTTGATAATAGTTGTTTTGCTATTGAAGAAACGGGTGGAGGTATTGGAGGTGTGGCTTATTAATATGGTTTTCCTGTAGAAACTTCTTTATTTGGTCAGGTTTATATTCAGTTTGGCGAAGGTATTGGTGAGATGAAAAAACCATCGGAACAAGAACTAAAAATTCCACAGAATAATTTATTTATGGTTTGGGGAGGTGATAGTCCATTTGATCGTTTTATTGGGGCAGATTTTATTCGTTCTACTTATTATGGGGAGAGGATATCTAATCCTGTTTATGAGTGTAAAAATGATATTACTCCTATAGAAGCTAAGAAAATTGTGGAATCTTTA
>NZ_CEZPJD010000511.1:0-5781 GCF_983059655.1 Okeania sp. | reverse complement strand
TTCTGAATAGTAGTGCTATGCTTGATTACTATCTCCCGACACTCCCCTCTTCCCTCTTCCTTCTTCCTTCTTCCTTCTTCCTTCTGCTACAACCCATCACCAATCAAAATAAATGGTGCCCAATAATAAGGGTGTCTCAACCTTTTTGCCTCTTCTTCATTAATACTCCCATTTATCAAAGCTAACTGTGCTTTTCGCAATGCTTCTGCTTTTGTTATATTCCTTGTTTTCAAAGCCCGATAAAATTTAACCATCAGCACTTGCGTTCCTAGATCGTCAACTTGCCACAAACTTGCCAGAGATGTTTTCACCCCTGCACGTTGCATTTGATAACCTAATCCTAATATTTCTGAACCATCCTCGAGAATGCCACCTACTCCTGTTCGGCAAGCACTCAAAACTGCTAAATCAATATTAGGTAAGGATAAGTTTGTAATATCTCTCAAAGTTAAACGACTACCATCACCAAATAAAATAAAAGAATCTTCTGGTTGCCCATTGACAAAATCTGCATGGGTGGCAAAATGTAAAATATTGTACTTATTAACTCGTGAAATAATTTCATTCCAATTGAAGGCTTCATTGAGTAGTTTTGTCGTATTAGGAATCATCTTGGCTAAGGTTTCTACTTCTTGTCCGGCAAATTTTAATCCTGAGAATCTAAATTCTCTAGAACCTACAAGAAATTTATAGTCTCCTTGACTAAAAGCTGCGGCTAATATTCGGAGTTTCTCTAGAGGTTTACTATTGAAATTCGTCAGACTTGCTGCAGTAATATTGTTGATATTGAACCTTTCTATTAACCATTTTTTTCCATCGTATAAAGCTGCTATTGGAATATAACGTAATAAACCATCAGGAGCATAAATAATAGTTTTAGTTTGTGCTAAGAATAAATCTGCCTCTAAAGGTGCTATTAACCATTTGTATAACTGTTGAGCTGCTGTTTTTGCTCTCTCGTTGCTAGTTATTTTTCTCGGGTATGTTAAAGCTCCTCTCAAGTTAATAATTGAATTTTTTAAATCTGTTTTATTAACCTGAATTGAACGATGTATTGGCAATCCTTTACTTTTTACTAAAACTAATTCTATCCTATCATCTAAAATTAATGGATAAAGTAGTACAGCATTTTGCTTGATTTTGAGGATGTTTTGCAGTCTACTTAGATTCGTAATATCTATACTTTCTCCATCAGTTTTTTGCTTTAGTTCCTGTACAATTTTGACGATATTTTCGTTGGAAATAAAGTTCTGAAATTCTGCTTTTATTTGCTGTTTTTCTGCTTCTAAATCATTAATACGTTGTTGTTGAGCTTTCGATCTATCCTTGGGTGGTATATTTTGTAAGTCTGTGAGTTCTTTGTTTACCTGTACTGCTTTATCTTGGATAGCGGTATAGTTATCCAATATTTCTTTTTCTTGAGGTAATAATTCTATTCCCACAGAAGTTTGTTTATTATCTTCTAAATTATCGAGGTAATTTTCTAGTTCTTGAACTTTCAATAAATCTAAAACCTGTTGAGCTTCTGTGACTCTGTTTTGCTGTAATAATAAATCTGCTAAAAGACGATAAGTATGAGCAATTTTTTCAGCATAAGATTGCCGTTTATCTAGAGGAAAATTTTGTATATCTTGCCGAATTGCTTCTGTGACATTTACAGAGCTTTTATATAAAATAATTGCTAGTTCCTGCTGTTTTTCTGCAGCTAATAAATCTCCAATATTACTTAAAGTTATTCTTTCGCTAGCGCGATCGCCAATATTTCTTTGAATAGTTAAAGCCTGGCGATAGTAGTCTTCTGCTCGGGTATATTCTCTGAGGCTTTTATAAACTGTACCCAGGCTATCTAGGGTACGTCCTTCTTCTGTTTTATTGCCTATTGTCTGGAAAATTGTTAATGCTTGCTGCAAATATTCTAGTGCTTTTTGGTATTCACCTTTTTCGTCATAAACTAAGCCGATATTATTCAGGCTTTGTCCTATTCCTGCCTTGTCATTTATTTGTTCTCTAACTGTTAAAGCTTGTTGATAATATATCAATGCTTGGGGATATTTTTTTTGCAATTTATAGGTAAGCCCAATATTATTTATTGTATTTCCTTCGCCATTTTTATTGTTATTTGCTTGATAAATTTCTAAAGCATTTTGATACCACTCTAAGGATTTTTCATACTGACCTAATTCCTGATAAATTAAGCCAATGTTGTTAGTAACTGCTGCCTCACCTTGAAAATTTTCTAATTCTTGGAATGTTTTTAGAGCTTGTTGATAATATTCTAATGCTGGAAAATATTGAGCTTGATTTTGATAAATTGCTGCTATATTATTCTGAGTTCGTCCAACTCTAACTAAATCTCCTAATTCTTGACGTATTGCTAAAGCTTGCTGCAAATAATTTAAAGCTTGGTCATAATTTCCCTGGAGAAAATAAATAGCACCAATACTATTTAGGCTACTACCAATACCTTGTTTTTCATTAATTTCACGACGTATTTTTAATGCTTTTTGATGATAATCTAATGCTTGGGGATAGTCAGTTAGTTTTTGATAAGTGGCTCCAATACTGTGAAGGGTTTCACTTATTTTTAGAGATAGAGATTGAGTAGAATTATCTGATAATCTGTATGATAATTGGAATATTTCTAAAGCTTTTTGATAAGTTTCTAAAGCTGCCTGATATTGACCATCATTGTAGAGCTGTTGGCCTTGTTGATAAAGTTCTTCTGCTTCAGTTTTTTGTAGATTTTGAGAGATTAGTTGATTTTGAGATTGTTCGGCATTTAATATTTGAGGAAATACTGTTTCGTAGCATAAGTAAAAAGTTAAACTTAAGTAGCAGATTAGAAAAAATTTTATGAGTCTTTTAATTATCCTTTTTCCACTACTTTTAAACATTTTCTCTATTTTTTATTTATTCAGCTTTAGCAATTACCAAATAATGGGCGATCGCTAAAGCTATTACTTAGTTCAATTAATTCATTGGGGAGTCTATTAGACATCTCCAATAATCAAAAATTAAATCAATTATCGTACATAAATTCTCAATTATTTCTCCTTACTCCCTACTCCCTACTCTCTACTCCCTCTTTTCTGGAGAAGCCTGAGTTAGTCTTATTCTTTTTTGCTATCTTCATCAAATAAAAGAGTTACACTACCAGAGTCTCCTTCCCAACAATCAAATTCAATCTGACTTTTCTCGTCCCTCAACATTTTTTTTCCTGCGGGAGTTTTACATAACATAGAGTTAGTTTTTTTAGAATTGTTTTGATCGGCCATTTCTTCAGCAACCCCTAAAACTTCCCAATAATAATCGAAAGCCTTCTCACCTTCGCCTAGTTTTTCGTACATTACTCCTACATAGAATAAAGCACGACCTTCTGCAAGTAAATCTCCTGTGTCCCGTCGTAGTTTTAATACCTGCTGAAATTTTTCTAATGCCTGTTCGTATTGCTCATTTTGATAATATTTCTCACCTTCTTTTAACAGCCTACTTATTTCAGATTCATTATTAGAACTACTATAAGAAATATCCTGAGCAAATGCAGGTGAAATTTTCCACTTTTCTCCTTGATGTAATCCTTCAAATGTAGAAAAACTCAAAGCTAAAGCAGTCGTAATCACCCCAAGATAGTTTATCCAATAACGCATAGATTAATACCTCAATAAATCTACTACAAAATCTTTCTCAAAAATTTTGACTGGATAGTAGGACTTTAGTAAACAATATCTTCAAAATAGCCTCAAAAGATTACATATATATTAATTCCTCCAGGATAATACCGATCGTTTTTCGGTTATAAACTTAATTATTTATAACAGTCAGGAGGTTATGCAAAATTTTAACATTAGGACTTGAAGCTAAGACGCATTTTAAATGTGCCTTAGCAAGTCAGAATTCACGAAGAAAGACGGAAGAAGGACTCACGTTTAAAAACGTGGGATTGAAAACAAGCACGCAGTATTCCATCGCCCTACGTGTCTTGGAATACATATTTGTTTTAAGTGGGCTTTATACCCACAACTAAAGTTTTTAATTATACTCATACCTTCTTCCTTCTTCCAACTTCGGTCCTAACTTCTTCCTTCTTTGTAATAGGGATTGTACTTTTATATTAGGTACATAACAAATAGGTATATTTTCTAAATTTTCTCTGTAGAAACAACTAAGATAAATTGCTTATAATATATTATATATTGACCTCAAAATATAAGCAAACCCTAAGTAAATATACTTTTGAAGAAGGTTATAGGTGGTAGGTGTAAATTCAAGAGGGAACACTGGATAGGAGCAGAGATTTGGGATATTTCTTCAACATTGAGAGAAAGACATTTTGATGATGCTTAATCATCTGGACATTGTATAAAACCTTCTTCCTTCTGCTATATGTCTATCTTTGGTTGTAATGTAAACTGTAAATTATCAATACCAATTTCTGTAGACTCACTGCCAATAGCAATAAACTGGGTATTCTCTGGAATTGGAACACCTTGACGGCTAAAGTTACTGAAATTATTGGGTTGGCCAGGAACAGAAATAGTTGGACTTAAAGTTGCTCCTTGGCCAATATCCTGACGATTTTCATTGAAGAACCTGACATTGTGACTTCTGTTAGGAGAAGCATAGTCAAACGAAAAATTACCAAACTCAATTTCACCTATCCGCTCGATAACTTCAGCTAAATCAATGACAATAGCATCCAGCTCGAACCCTAATTCTCGGTTTGGTATATCGTAGGCAATAACAGTATTATTGTTAGTCGTACCATCAAATCTTCCTTGACCTCCTTGATTCCTACTTACTAAAGCTACAGTATTAGCAGAAAATAGAAGGTCAGGAGGCTCTTGAGGGGGAGTAACTGGAACAGACCTAACAGAATCAAAATTGTTAAATTCACCATCAAAACTCAACACCCTAGTAATAAAAGGTTGAGGTGCTGGAAGTGGCTCGTCATCATCAATAATTTCTAAAGTAGCAGGTTGACCAACAGTTGCCCCACCTGTAACGTTACTTAAACTTAAATTGACAGTTTCCGTATTCTCAACTGAGCTGTCATTAACAATAGGAATACTAACAGTTTGTTGGGTTTGCTCATCTGCAAAGAAAATAGTCTCAGGAACAGGGTTGCCATAATCAATACCTTGGGATGCTGTGCCATTGGAAAGGTTGAGAGTAGCACTTACTACTCCATCATTTCCACCAGTACGAATAACTGTAACTGTAGCGGTGAGTTCATTTTCTATCACGCTAAAAGTAGGGTTGCTAAATTGGAGAGTACCTGGGTTGGTAATGCTATAACCAAAGTCAATATTATTGAGGTTTTCCCCAGAAGACAGGGTGACAGAAAACTCTTGAATTGTGAGAGTAGCATCAGATTGAGGAGTAATTATTGTGATGGTATAAGTACCTGGTAATAGGTTAGGTAAAGTGTAGATACCAGACTGGTTTGTAACTGTTGTTTGTTCGTTGGTGTCAGGAATGCCATTTTGATTGCTGTCTATAAAAACTGTGACATTTGCTAATGCTGTTTCTCCTGGTTCGAGAAAACCATTTTGGTTAGTGTCGTCAAATATAATCCCACTAATACTGCCGGAAGGTGGGGAGTCTACAGTTACATTAACTGTAGCGCTAGAGTTAGGAGTATTTTCATTGCCATCTGAAATTTGATAAGTGAAAGTATCTGTGCCACTGAAACCTGGTAATGGGGTGTAGATAATTTGGTTATTACTAATAGCTGCATTATTTCCGGCGGTTGTGAAATTATCTACCAGAATAATATTGAGA
>NZ_CEZPJD010000510.1:2932-5807 GCF_983059655.1 Okeania sp. | reverse complement strand
AACACGATTTCGTAAATTAATTAATTGTTCAATAGTTGTTTGAATTGAATGAAGAGCTGTGGCATCAGAAGATGCTTGCTTTGCTATGTCTAATAAATAAATTGCTTCTGAAAGTTGACAATAAACTTCTTGGCTTCTAGTATTGATTTGGCTGAAGTTGAAATGATACATAGTTCAATACACCTAATGCTCTACAATTCAATCATCTCCTAACTCGTGGAAAACCACATCCTTCAGCTGGTTCATCCTATTGGGTGATTATGATTTAGGATTAAGATTCAATATCGATACTACGCTAAAATATTTGATGTTTTCGCGCACATTGCCAATAGTAGTTAGCTGAATCGCCGAGAAGCCTCACGCCATAATATGCAGATTTGGCCTGAGATGAATCGGTAACAAATTGAATAGGTTCGATGCCCATTAAATTTGTATGCCATCCCAGCAGAAGCTTTCGCCCTAGTTGAAAAATTTGTATGATTATCTTGCAATAACCTCGGAAATTTTCCACTATGCACACTGCCTACCAATATAAATTAAGGCCCAATAAAGAACAAATAGCCACCATAGAATTGTGGTTGGAATTGTTGCGTCGGCAGTATAACTATCGGTTAGGTGAAAGGTTCTCGTGGTGGTCAGAAAACCTTTGTCCAGTTAACGCCTGCCCCTTGGTGATGCCAATTCCTCAACTAAGAGAGCACCCTGATTATTACTCTCAAAAACGAGATTTGGTCAATACCAAAGACAAGTTTCCTGGGTACAAGCTAATTCATTCTCAGGTGTTACAAGATTGCATTAAACGGGTAAAACTTGCCTTTGATAGATGGTTGAAAGCAGACAAAAATGGACATAAATTAGGGAAACCAAGGTTTAAGGGAAAAGGACGTTATCGCAGTTTGACTTATCCTCAAATCAAACTTGACTGTATTGAAGAAAATAAAATTAATTTGCCCAAAATAGGAAAGGTAAAGTTAATTCAGCATCGTCCAATACCAGAAGGGTTGACAATTAAAACTGTAACTATTAGTCGTAAAGCTGATGGTTATTATGTAACTTTATCCCTAGAAGAAAAATCAGTTCCAGCTTTAACAACTGAAGTGGAATCTACATTAGAAAATACTCTGGGAATCGATATGGGGCTAAAGGAATTCTTAGTAACAAGTGAAGGAGAATCTGTCCCAATACCTCAATACTATCGAAAATCTCAGAAGCGATTAAAGACTTTGCAAAAACGTTTATCTCGAAAGAAAAAAGGAAGTAAAAGGAGGCTCAAGGCTGTTAAAGCTGTAGCTAAACAACATAAAAAGGTAGCCGATAAACGTAAAGACTTTCACTTCAAAACAGCTAATGAATTGTTATCAAAAGCTGAAATTATCGCCCATGAAAACTTAAACATTAAAGGGCTAACAAAGACCAGTTTGAGTAAATCAATTAATGATGCTGGATGGGGTCAATTCCTAACTATTTTAACTGTCAAAGCCGGAAATGCTGGACAGAAAACTATAGTAGTGAACCCCAAAAATACTAGCCAGGATTGCTCAAACTGTGGGGAAAAAGTCCCCAAAGAATTGAACATACGAACTCATTCTTGTCCGCATTGCGGTATTGTAATAGACCGCGACTGGAATGCAGCGATAAATATCAAAAATAGGGCGGCAGGGCATTCCGTCCTTAAAACTCGTGGAGCCCGACGGAATACCGGGGCTACGAAACGAGAGAGCTTACACTATAGCGCCAGCTTAGTGTGGGAATATGTCACGATCGAGAATGTCAACAGAAATATATTATTAGAGAAAAATAAATGGATCTAGTCAAACTCCAAAATTCATTGGACAATATCTCGTTTGCCATCTTGTTTGCCACAATGCTCATTTATTGGGTAGGTGCTGCTTTTCCTCGTATCCCCTATCTCTCGGTCTTGGGTTCTACCGGAATTGCAACTGCTAATCTTTGTATTGCAACCCTATTAGGGGCACGTTGGCTAGAAGCTGGCTATTTTCCCATTAGTAATTTGTACGAATCTCTATTTTTCCTGACTTGGGGACTTACTACTATTCACCTCATAGCCGAAAATATGAGTGGAAGTCGCCTGGTGGGAGTTTTTACATCTCCCTTGGCAATGGGTATTACTGCTTTTGCTGCCCTAACTTTGCCCTCTGGTATGCAGTTATCAGAACCCCTTGTGCCTGCTCTAAAATCTAATTGGTTGATGATGCACGTTAGTGTAATGATGGTTAGCTATGCGACTTTGATGGTAGGGTCTTTACTGGCGATCGCTTTTCTAATTGTTACCAGTGGCCAAAAAGTAGAGCTTAGTGGCAGTTCCTTTGGCACTCGTTCTGGAAGAAATAATCATTCTGTGAAGCTCTCAAAAAATTTGCAACTTAAAACAGAGGGAGCTAGCCTGAATGAAATTGAGAATAATCATCAATCTTCTCTTCTATCAATAACAAATGGTCGCAGTCAAACTGCAGTTTTAGAAATGGCCAGGCCGACTCAAGTAGTCGAGACAGAGGAAACTCTTTCTCCTCAACGTTTAAGTATTGCCCAAACTTTAGATAACGTTAGTTATCGCATTATTGGCCTAGGATTTCCCTTGTTGACTATTGGGATTATTGCCGGAGCAGTTTGGGCCAATGAAGCTTGGGGTTCCTATTGGAGTTGGGACCCGAAGGAAACTTGGGCCTTGATTACTTGGTTGGTATTTGCGGCTTATCTCCATGCCCGTATTACTAGAGGATGGCAAGGACGAAGACCTGCTATTTTGGCTGCTACTGGATTTGCTGTAGTTTGGGTATGTTATTTAGGGGTAAATCTTTTGGGTAAAGGTTTACATTCCTATGGGTGGTTTTTTTAGGACTTTAGGGAGTAGGGA
>NZ_CEZPJD010000510.1:0-2832 GCF_983059655.1 Okeania sp. | reverse complement strand
TAAATAATGATGATGTTTTATCTACGAGTACTAGTCTTTTAATGTTTCAATGTACATTTCAAGTCAGTGAATATATAACGATGATTTTAGCTAGATTGGAGTCGGAAAATTTATTTGAAGAGGGGCTAGAATGTCAATTATTAAGACCTGGTGATTATTGGAGAAAAGGAAAAGTAAAATTTCGTTTAGAATTTTTTACAGAAACTGAAGAAGATTTATCTGAAGCTGTCGATCCTATTTCTCAACCCTCAACTTACCCTATACTAACTTCTGATGAACAGCCACAAAATGTAGGAATGTGGAGTTAATAAGTAAGCATTCAGCGGTCAGCTATTAGCTATCAGCTCTCACTCTTATGAGAGGGTTTTGAATATAGACTGTTTCAACCAGCTTTTATAGCAAGTAAAAATCTTTTATAGCAAGTATAAATTCTGACTCAATTAGTAAAGCTTTGATCTAAAATTAAAAGCAATAGCTGATAGCTGATAGCTGACGGCTAAATGCTTACCATTAGAGATATTTTAGCAATGGAAAATGAACAAAATTTTCAAGAAAAACGTTGCTCAGAACTTTTACTATATCTGGCTTTAAATATAGAAGACTTCCAAATATTACCCAAAATAAAATTAGAAACAGACCTGCCTCAGACAATTATAGAGGACATAAAAAAATACTTTTTAACTTATCAATATGCCTGTAAATATGCTAACCAGATATTCCTAGAAATTTACCAATCTGGTGCAATAAAAAAATACTCTCAACAAAGCAAAATAGGCAAAAAATTACCAACCGCTTTTTATATTCATATATCTGCGCTGGCACAACTTCATCCTTTACTACAACTCTACGAAAATTTAGCTCATCGTTTATATCTCAAAGCAACTTCTCAGCAGAAAGACGAGGGAAAAATTACCACATTAATTAAATTTAACTTTGATAAACCAACAATTTCTTATCTCTACTATCCAGACTTCGATACCGACCCCCATCCAGCTTTAAAAACTAGCATTTCCATTAACATGAATAGTGGAAATATTGAATATAGAAACTACCAAAATAGTAAAAACCCTCCTGTACTGCATCGCAAAGAAACCTTTGTGAATACTGACTATCCTCACTACAAAAAATTTGCTCAACTGACCAGTGCTGAAGTGAAATTAGGACTGTTAGATAACACTCGTTTAATTGGCACTCGTCAAGGATGGTTCACACACCTAAAAAATCATGGAATTGAAATTAAAGACCATCATGTAATTCAAAATACTATTGAAATACCAATTCCCAAAATAGAACGCCACAAAGCAGCGATCGCTCGTAAAAAAATTTCTAAACCAGTACGTTTGGGTTTAGAAGCAAATCTCTTTACAGAAGGTACAACCTTTTTTGATTATGGTTGTGGTCACGGTGGGGATATTAAACATATTGCTCAAAAAGGTTATCAAAGTGCAGGATGGGACCCCTATTATTTACCCGATAATAGTTGTATTGCTGCTGATGTTGTCAATCTTGGTTATGTAATTAATGTCATTGAATCTTTAGCAGAACGTAGGGAAGCTCTGATTAAAGCTTGGGGGTTGACTAAACAGGTTTTAATTGTTTCCGCTATGGTATTAATTAATGACCAGAAAACTAAGAATAAACTTGCTTATGGAGATGGCATAATTACAGCTCGTAATACTTTTCAGAAATATTATGAACAAGAAGAATTAAAATCTTATATTGACCAAGTTTTAAATGTAGATTCTATCCCTATAGATTTGGGTATTTTCTTGGTATTTAAAGATGAAAAACAGGGGCAAAATTTTCGAGCATCTCGATTAAAAACTCGTTTATCTACCCCTAGAATTAACTCCAAAAATCAGAAATTTGTAGATTATCAAGAACAACTTATTCCTCTGATGAACTTTATGAGCGATCGCGGTCGTCTTCCGGTCAGAGGAGAAATTGCTGAAGAGGCAGATTTAATTGCAGAATTTGGTAGTTTTCGTCGTGCATTTCGAGTAATTTTGCAAGCTACAAATCCTCTAGAATGGGACAAAATAACAGATAAGCGCCGCCAAGATTTGTTAGTATATCTAGCTTTAACTAAATTTGGTAACCGTCCTAAATTTTCCCAATTAGCAGAAGTAGTTAGAAATGATATTAAAGCTTTATTTGGTAGTTACACTCAAGGCTGTACATTAGCTGATTTAATGTTATTTAGTTTAGGTGATTCTGAATTAATTAGTAAATGTTGTAAAAATAGTTCTATAGGTTATAAATTTTCTAATTCTCTGTTAGTTCATGTTTCTGCTGTAGCAAAACTCGATCCGTTGTTACGACTTTATGAAGGTTGTGCCAGTCGTACAATTGGTAGATTAAATGAGGCAACTATCATTAAATTTCATACAAAACTACCGATAATATCCTATTTATTTTATCCCGACTTTGATACAGAAGCTCACCCAGTTTTGCATACAAGTATGAATATTAATTTACGAGATTTAAGTGTCAGTTATCAGAGCTATACAAATGAATATAATCCGCCAATTTTACACAGAAAAGATGCTTTAGTAACACCAGATTATCCCGAGTATGAAAAATTTGTTAAACTCACACAACAAGAAGAAGATAGAGGACTATTAAATGATTTGAAAAATATTCAAAACCGAATTAGTTGGCTCAAATGTTTAGAAGAAAATTGTACAGAAATTAAAGGTCATCGTGTCTATTGGCAAACTAATGTTGACCCTTATCGCTTAAAAATATTAAAATCTGCTCATGCTGCTCGGAAGCGGAAAAGAAAAAAACAAAGCACTACGCGCTAGGGAACAAGGAATAGGGAACTTTAAA
>NZ_CEZPJD010000509.1:0-5808 GCF_983059655.1 Okeania sp. | reverse complement strand
GCTCCATTATAAACAGGAATTCTCCGAGAAGTTCTTAATCCTACTTGTTTAGATAATTGTTTACTTCCCGTCAAAATAAATGCCGTCCATCCAGTAAAACGTTGTTTAAAAATATCTCCCAACATTTTATAAAGTTCGCCCAATTCTTCCACTTCTCCTAAACGTTCGCCATAAGGAGGATTACAAATAATAATCCCTTTATCTGCGGGAGGTTTTAATTTAGATAAATCCGTTTTAATAAACTTAATTTTATTTGCTACCCCACATCTTTCAGCATTAATTCGAGCTTGAAAAAGCACTTCAGGATTGCGATCGCTACCGACAATTATTGATTTTAATTCAGTTAATTGACTATTTTTAGCTTCTGTTAATAAATCTGCCCAAAGAGACTTGTCAAAATCACGCCAGTTCATCAAAGAAAATTGATTTCTCAATAGTCCCGGTGCAATATTTAATGCTTTTAAACTTGCCTCTAAAGGTAAAGTTCCAGAACCACATAAAGGATCTAAAAAAGGTATATCTGGAGAATATTCTGCCATTTCTAAAATGGCTGCTGCTAAAGTTTCTTTCAGAGGAGCAAACCCCATTGCTAGGCGATAGCCACGCTGATGTAAACTACTACCAGAACTATCTAAACTGAGGATACAACTATTATTTTGAATATGAGCATTAATCAATATATCAGGATTTTTAGTATCAATATTTGACCTGTAGCGAAACTTTTCTATTTGTTGTTCAGTAATTGCATCTTTAATTTGAAGAGCTGTATAATGAGTATGCTTTAGTTTTTCATTACTTCCAGTACAATTAACTGCTAATGTATTTTTAGGAGATAAATATCGCTGCCAAGGAATTTTTTTTACCTCTTTATAAAGTATTTCTCGGTTAACACATCGAACTTCGGCAATAGGAACTAAAACTCTAAAAATAGTTCTTGCCCAGATATTAACCCGATAAAGTAAAGTCTTATCTCCTGTAAAACTTACCCCAGTAAATTCTGGACAGATGTTTTCTGCTCCTAAACTTTTTAATTCTTGGGCAGCAATAGCTTCTAATCCTTTGGCCACCTTGGCATAGTATTGATTCATTAAAGTTCTTATATAGCAGGGAACAGGGAATAGGGAACAGTGGGAAAAATATTACATTTTATTATCATTCTTGGTCAAACTTTGCCATAACAAGAATTAGACATCTCCGGAAAAGAGGAAGTAGGCAGTAGGCAGTAGGCAGTAGAGGAAAAGAATTGATAATTTCTGTGCGATAATTGATTTTATTTTTTATTGTCGGAGATGTCTATTATACGAAAAAAGCTAATGCACAATTTTAGCCGTGTCGGTCCACTAAATGATTTAATATTTATTTTACACACAGTCTCTTAATATATTCCTTCTTCCTTCTTTCCTTTCCCTTCTTCCTTCTTCCTTCTTTCCTTTCCCTTCTTCCTTCTTCCTTCTTCCTTCTTTCCTTTCCCTTCTTCCTTCTTCCTTCTTTCCTTTCCCTTCTTCCTTCTTCCTTAATTTTAAGGAGAACAATCTGAAATATATTTTCCACTACTATCTCTAGAAACTATATATCCTTGATATGGATTTGTAACTTCTATAAACCTTTGAGTGCCACTACCAATTTCTTCATTTCCCGTAACTTCTATTCTCTGACCATTTTCTACCACCCCAATTCTACGACTCGCTGAATTGCGCGCCTCAAAAATATATAATCCATTTGGCCTGAGTATATAACAAGTTTTTAATTTTGCCCTTGCTTTAGCCTGGTAATTAATTACACGCTCTGTGAGGCCATTTTCTGTGATTGAATCTACACTATATTGGTCTGGGCCAATAATATATTCAATTCCTCGTACCGGATCATAAGCTTCCCAAGAACTCCCCCTTTTTGTCGCATTACCAACTATCAGCCAATCTTGTTCAGTTCCATTCTTAGGTTGACTAATAAATATATATTCACCTTTTTGAGTTTCGCAAATATTAATATTAAAATTTGCAGTTTCATAATTTGCTTTTTCTAAGCCATACCCATAACAAAGCTGCGCCCGTGCCGATCTTGGCAGAATCACACTTCCCAGCACTAAAGCAGTTGTAACAACTCCCACGGTGGCTAATCGGTGTTTCATTGTTTCTCCTATGTGCCAGTGACGTCCTCCTACATCAAATCAAAGATCATAATGTAGGGTTCCCAACCTCACGGATAGGGCTTTCTGTTTCACAGGGAGTGCAGCCACTTAACCCTCCGCAGACAGAGACGATGAGATTCACCGCCTTTTTGTACTAAACAATTTTGTACTCCGATACCTTCCCTCAAGAGTTTTACCTTTTCACGGGTTGAGGGAGAACTTCACCAGTTGAACCCCATACTCGTTACTTGTTTTCATGGTTCTCTCAGGTGCGTACTACCGCTACTCCTGATATAATCAGAATCACACAAAAAAAGCATACAATACAAGCTCTAAGTGGACGCTACACGGTTTATTTGTTGGTCGGCAATTCCCATCCCGTTATACAAATGTTAACAGGAGACCTCTTGCCAACATCAAAGTTGGATAGTAGCAAAACCCCATAACCATATCACAACTTGACGGAAATATCTCGCCTAAATGAAAATTAGTCAAGTATTATTTGATATTCTTAACTGTATAATAAAAAATCCTATAAAAAACTTATAGTTAAATTGTGTAAAGATATTATAAAGCTCTCAGCTTTCAGAAATAAGCAATCAGCTTAAGTTGACTTATAGCAGAAGGCAGAAGGAAAAATATGGCGTTGTCTGAGTTTTCCACTTTTAATATGTCCTCTCCTTCCCTTTGACTGCGATAAATCCAAAAAAATTATGTATAGGGAGATTTAAACTTCTCCTTAACTGTCCAACTTACTACTTATAAGGGATAAACACCCTGAAATAGTTCCAAGCTATACAATTTTTTGGATATTTTAAGGTACAAACCTCAAAGGTGTTGGCGGATAATTCCGTAGAAAAAGCAGAAAACTGTTAGTTGAGAGCTTGTTAAAAATAAAATCAAAATTTAGAGAGGGGTCTCTTATGGTAGCAGTAACAGACCGAGTCAAAAATAGACTAACAACGGAGACAAGTAAAATTGCTCCTGACACCACAGCCATTCGCTCCCTTGATTGGGACCGCGATCGCTTTGATATAGAATTTGGTTTACAGAATGGTACCACATATAACTCCTTTATCATTCGAGGAGAAAAAAATGCTCTGGTTGACACGTCTCATGCAAAATTTCGTCAGTTGTATTTAGACATCCTCTGGGGTCTAATCAAGCCAACAGAAATTGATTATCTAATTATTAGTCATACCGAACCAGACCATAGTGGTTTAGCCAAAGACATTATCGAACTAGCTCCCCAAGTTACAGTTGTTGGGGCAAAAGTAGCAATCCAATTTTTAGAAAACTTAGTTCATGTACCATTTAACAAACAAATTGTCAAAAATGGAGACCAATTAGATTTAGGCAACGGTCACGTTTTAGAATTCATTTCTGCCCCAAATCTACATTGGCCAGATACTATTTTTACCTACGATAGCAAAACCCATACTCTATTCACCTGTGATGCTTTTGGGATGCACTATTGCTCAGACAAGACTTACGATGAAAATCTGAGTGACATAGAAGCAGACTATAAATTCTATTACGAATGTCTGATGGCCCCCAATGCCCGTTCAGTCTTAAATGCGATGAAACGCATGAAAGCATTAGGAGAGATTAACACCATTGCTACAGGTCACGGCCCACTACTACGTTATAACTTAGTAGAATTAACTAACCGTTATGAGGAGTGGAGCAAAGCACAAAGCAAGGCAGAGACAACAGTAGCAGTATTCTACACCTCTGATTATGGTTACAGCGATCGCCTCTCCCAAGCAATTGCTCACGGGATTACTAAAACAGGCGTTGCAGTGGAAATGATGGACCTCAAATCTGCCGATCCCCAAGAAGTGCGGGAATTGGTAGAAATGGCAAAAGGAATCGTCATTGGATCGCCACCAACCACAGGTTCGGCAGCTAGTAGTATGGAAACAGCTATTAGCACTATTTTGGCAGCAGCTAACAAAAAACAGGCTTTCGGTTTATTTGAATCTGGTGGTGGCGACGATGTATCTGTGTATCCTCTTGCTAACCAATTAAAAGAATTGGGTCTCAAGCAAGCATTCCCCAATATTCTGATTAAAGAAACTCCTTCAGAATTAACTTATAAACTTTGTGAAGAAGCAGGCACAGACGCAGGTCAACTGTTGAGCTTGAAGCAAAATATCAAGCAGATGAAATCTCTTGATAGCGACCTAGATAAAGCTTTAGGTCGTTTGAGTGGAGGTTTGTATATTATCACCGCTACTAAAGGTGAAGTTAGTAGTGCCATGTTAGCTTCTTGGGTAGTGCAAGCTAGTTTTAAACCATTAGGGGTTTCCATCGCAGTAGCAAAAGACCGGGCAATTGAGGCGCTGATGCAAGTAGGCGATCGGTTTGTCTTAAATGTATTGCGGGAAGATAACTATCAAAGTCTCATGCGACATTTTCTGAAGCGCTTCCCACCTGGTGCAGACCGTTTTGCCGGAGTAAATACTCAAGTTGCTAAGAATGGTAGTCCGATTTTAGGAGATGCACTAGCTTATTTGGAGTGCGAAGTAGTAAGTCGGATGGAGGCAAGCGACCACTGGATTATTTATGCAGCTGTTGATACTGGGCGAGTTAGTGACTCAGATGTTTTGCCTGCAATACATCATAGAAAGGTAGGTAATCATTATTAATTTAAGTTATTAATTTACGTTGTAGTGCGGGCATCTTGCCCGCCAGTGGTGTACTGACTGAATATACAATCTGGCTCAAAAGTTGTCATTGCGACGATAGGAAGCAATCTCGCGCCACCAAAGTTTGTAGTAGGGCTTAAGCCCTATCTATGAATTAAGGCTAAAGCCCTACTAAAAACAAAAACTTTTTTATCACTGATTATCGGGACATGATATTACATTAGAATAGAAGTATCTCGCCGAAAAAAGTAATAGAATGAATCATGAATGTTTTCTATCAACGACAAGGCGTTGAATTTGAGTGGGATAGCAATAAAGCTCGAAGTAATCTAGAAAAACATGGTATTAGCTTTGAGGAAGCAACAGAAGCTTTTTTCGATCCCTTTTACCAAGAAGGTGAAGCTACTCTTAAGAAGGTCCCCACTGGTGAGCAACGTCAATTTATTCTAGGCTATTGTTTAGAACAACGCCTTTTGTTAGTGGTCTATGTAGAAAGAGGAAGGCGAAACCGGATAATTTCCGCCCGTCAAGCTACTCGAAATGAAAGGAGACTCTATGAACAACCCTGAAGAAGAATTTACCATTAAACTGCACCCCCGTATTCAAGAAGAAGTTTCCTTGGATATTCCAACAGATACCTTAGCATCTCTCAAAAAAGTAGCTGCTAATCGAGATATGTCTTGTGAGGCATTACTGAAATTATACATTGGACAAGGGTTAAGAGAGGATTTAGCTAAATCTTTTTCTAATCGGTTACTAGAAGCAACAGCAGAAGTTTTGGCTAAACATATTAACTCAGAAGCAGAAATATCTGACATTTTAGAAGAAATTCGTACTCAAACAACCCTCTAATAGACATCTCCAAAAATTATCATTCCTTCTTGCTTTTAGCATTCCACTTTTTGAGACGCAGACTAACCCAGACAATTTGCTGAAGTGGTAATGGTACTTCTGGGTGTAGTCCCTCTGATATGTCTTCAAATGGAAAAGCTGTAATTCATATTAGACATCTCCAGAAAAGAGGGAACA
>NZ_CEZPJD010000508.1:0-5822 GCF_983059655.1 Okeania sp. | reverse complement strand
TCTTTGAATTTTCATCCGATTTGCCATAGTCTTAAATTCCGGCCAAATCTTCTGTCGTACTTGTTCATCATCTAAAAAAATCTCCCAATCATCTTTAATATTCTCAGCATACGATATCCGATCTACAAACTCAGCTACCATTGCATAAGCTAACTGTTTAGGTTCAGATAATAACTTGTCTAAATCAGATTTACATAAATCAACCACCAATTTATGTTTTTTCTGAATTTCTATCAAAACTTTGTCCGAATCTTCAGCATTATTAGTAGAAATTTCCTGCTCCATTTTCTGGAGTAAAAGTTTTGACTTAAGTTTTTGTTCTTCAGGTACATCATCCGAATTTAAAATACCAGGTAAAAGTTTTTTCCACAATTCTTCAATTTTCTCTATTGTAGGAAACTTAGCCCCCATTTCTTTAATATCAAATTTATCAGGATTTAATATTTCTTCCAATTCCGACCACAATATTTCCAAATCGGGAGTTAAATTCAGAGGATTTTTATCGGGGGTAAGTCTATTAATATGTTGCCTGACTTGACGCTGAATAATACCTGCATAAGATACGTTAAAAGCGGAAATAGTTTTAAACCCTAACTTGAGATTAATTAAATCCGATGGAATATGGTCTGCCATCCATTTTAGAAAGTCAATTTCTCGCGCATCAGTTAATCCTCCTAGTTGCACTTCATCAGTTAATAACCAGGCTATTTCTGATTTAATCATGTCCAAATAATCTTGAATTTTTCCATCTAGAAATAAGAATTGTTTGGATAAATCTGTTCTGACAATATGTAGATAACGACTGTAAGCTTCGGTATATAAACCCAATCTGTTTCTATCTTTTTTGATTTGCTCTACAGACTTAGGAATAGATGGCAGTTTGTTGCAATTTTCTATCACTTCATTTACTTCTTTTTGGAAAGTTTCATCTGTTTTATTACTTGCCAACTCAATTTCTTCCAAATATGGCTGTAAAGTATTAGTTAATTTATCCCAAAATTGCTTAAACGACTTCTGAAAAAGTCTTTTATCTCCAGCATATTGTTGTAGAGCAGAACTAGCTTTTTCTAATTCTGCTTGCAAATTCTTCCTTAACTGAATCAACTTATTTTCAAAAGTTAGGGCATATTTATGGTCTAACTCAGTAATATTTTCTGTCAAATACTGCAAGATTTTTTCTAACACATTCGCCGTTTCTTCCTTATTAGCACAGTCAGCAATAATGCAGTTAGCAAACTCCATCTTTGTATCTGAAAGTTTATTGAAAAAACCCTGACAATTTCTGGAATTATCTCCTTGTTCCGAGTCAGGAGCAGTTTGATTGAGAATTAAAAATGACCACCTTGATAAAGGAATTGCAGGTATTCCTTTTTTAGCTCGGTCGTAGAGACCTAAATCAGCATTTTTATCCCAATAATCTCCCCCAGCGTTAGGTTTTCGCACAAACAAAACAAAGTCTACATCTTCACTCAAAACTTTAATCATTCGCTCTACATCACCTACCCCTGTATCACCTAAACCAGGTAAGTCTACTACTGCTATTTGACCAATATCTGAATGAGGAAACTGACATTCAATTTCTACTTTTTTGACAGCTAAATAATTGTAGTAAACTTGTTTGCCTGTAATGTCGTCTTGAGCAACATACTCTCTAATTTTTTCCTGGGAAATTGGAAAAATTGGTTTAAGCTCTAAGACGTTTTTGTATTCGTGATAATGTTCTTTATACCGTTTTAAATATTCATATTTTGCTTGGTCTACTGCCGTGTCAATATTATTTGGTAATGCGGGTAAACCCTTGTTAATAAAATCTGAAAGTTTTGTTGGTTTTGTTCCAAGTGGTAAATCTTCGTAGTAAAGCTTAATAACTTCTTCTAGTAAACTTTTTTCGGAGTGAGAGTAGACTTTTCCTCTAGTTTCTTGCACTTCTGGTTGATGATAAATAATACTCATAACTCCCGTGCAATGTTGTCCACTTCCGTCAGGAATTTCATTGGGAGTTAATCCTGTTAAAGTCTGTAAAAATTTACTTTTACCTTGTCTTGGTCTACCAACTACACCAATATTTAGAGTATGGCGATAAAAGCGTGCTTTAAGTTTACTAATTGTCGTTAAGTTAGTTCTGATATCTGCCTCTATTTTCTCCAAATTAATTTCTTGTAAATTTGCTGACGTTTGAGCATCATTAAGCTCAGGAAGAAAATTATTTCGTTGCTTAATTAGCTGTTGAATACTTTGCTGTAGAGAAGTCAAATGAGTCTCTACTTTTTCAACTCTCTTAGCTAGAGGTTCACGTTTTTCTATGATGCTTTTAATTTTTGAGGATATATCAGTAACCATAAACTGTCTTTAATTATGGGTTTGCCTTGAGTATTCTTATTTAATAGCCTAGTCTAACATAGAAGAAAATTTAAAGCTTTTATATATAGCGATTTCTCAGCTCAAAAAAATCTCTAAAATTCCCTCAATAAAAAGGCTATATAAACAAAATAATCAAAACAGATTAGAAGATTTAAAAAGTTAATACAACTATGCAATTTATTCGGCGTAATATTACTTTCAATTCCTTTAAGGCAACCTCATTCTTTGATTTGATTAGGCGAACTACTGTCAATCATTTCAATTCCATTGATTCCTCTGTTAAGTCAATTCATTTTTTAAGTCAATTCATTATTCTGATTGTTTATATACAGAAATCTAAATTTATAATGATAACTTTTTGTGAAATATCTTTACTCAGTAATAACTTTAATGCAGGTATAATAATAATATCTCATTGAAAAAGGCAGAAGGCAGAAGGAAAAATTGCTCATGGATAATCAACGACCTAGCACTTCATGTCTACAAATCCCAAACAATTTTAAACACCGTTTAGATGGTGAAGAATTAAATCTGCAAAAGAAAAGATAAAATATTAAATATATATACCTATGGATACTGCAAAAATTAGCACCGAATCAGTTAATCTGCTATCTGTTATTACTGGAAATAAGTTGAGTAAGAAGGATATTAATCCACCAGTATTATTTCTGGCAAATTTGGTCATCATACTGATAGGTGTTATTTATGCAGATGGGAAAGTAGCAGAGGAAGAAAGAGCGAGATTAAAAATTACCCTCCATAAATTTATTCCGCCAAAAGGAAATATCTTGGAATTAACTAAATTAATGATTCAAGGAGTATCAAAGCAACATCTTTACAAAAAAATTGAGGCGATTTTAACACTGACTTATCCTCTGTCTCCTCCAGAAAAATTGTTATTAATTTGCTTTGGTTATGAAATGTCTGCTGCTGATGGAAATATTGATGTACGAGAGAAAAAATATTTGGAAATTATTAGTCGTAAGTTAGGCATTAAAACTAAACATTTGCAGGTACTAGAAGCGGGTTTTACTCATCAAGAAAGTTTCGCCCATAAGGCGATAGATGAAGTGGCATATTTACTGAATCCAGCACGTTTCCATCAGTTAGATAATATTTTTGTCAAAGCTGCTAGTGAAATGCTAAATTCACTCTTACCTAACTACAATCAAAATCAAAATCAAAAAGATCGGCCTCAACAAACTATAGTTTATCAAAGATTAAAAGAGTTTCAAACACATAAACAACAATTGCATAATCTTTGCTCCGAAATTTATCAAATAGTTGCAGTATCAAATGAGAGAGATTTACTGCCAAATACTTTAATATCTGAGGTAGGTAAAGTCTCCGAAAAAATACAATCCCAAAAATTTAGAGTTGCAGTAGTTGGAGAATTTAGTCAAGGTAAATCAACCTTATTAAATGCTTTGCTAGGAGAAGAAATTCAACCAGTTAGAGAAATTCCTTGCAGTGGCACAGTTACAGTTTTAAAATATGGCGAACAAAAGCGAGTTATTTGTCGTTATAAAAATGGTGATGAGATAGAAATTTCTTTAGAAGAATATCGGGAAAAATCTACTATTTCAGAATCAGCAGCTTTAGGAAATATGAGTCAAGAATTAGCGCACTCAGAGCTAGAATCAATATCTTTTGAACATCCAGATTTAGAGTTATGTAAGAGTGGGGTAGAAATTGTTGATTCTCCTGGTTTAAATGAACATCCAGACCGTAAAATTGTTACTCAAAAATTAATAAAAGATACGGATGCTGTGATTTTTTTAACTAATGCTTCTCGTTCATTAACTCCAGGGGAACGAGAGTTACTTCAAAGTTTGAAATTGCAGTTAAATGGGAATCAAATTGATTTACCTGCAGATAATTTATTTGTGTTGGTAAATTTTCTAGATTTGGTCAGGAGTGAAAAATATCGTCAGCAAATTAGAAAGAGTTTAGAAAATTTTGTCTTTGGTGAAAAACCGATTATTGCGGGTGAAAATCGTTTACATTTTATTTCCGCTCAAGCTGCTTTGGATGCAACTTTAGAAGATGAAAAAAATGAATATTTGACCTATTTTTATAATTTCACAAAGTCCATAGAAAATTTTCTTACTGTTGAGCGAGGTGTTGTAGCAATTCAACAATTTGTCACGAAGATTAATAGTTTAATTTCTGAGGTAATAAAAGGATTAGAACAAGCAGAAAAAATTTTAGATGGTCAGGTGTATTTGTCAGAGGAGGCAAAACAGAAAATATTGGAAAAAATAGAAAAAGCAAGTGAAGGGGATGTGAAAATTTTATCAACTACTGAAAAACTGAAAGATAAGAGTATTAAAAAAACTGCTGAAGTATGGGATAAATGGACAGAAGAATTGAGCGATCGTTTATCTGAAAAAATTAATGAATGGGATTCAGAACATTCACCTCTTTGGGATAGAGAAAAAGTTATCAAAGATTATGCTGAAGGATTTACAAGTTCTCTTTCTACAGAATTAGAAAACTGGGGGAATACAGAAGTAAAGAAAATTGTGGTGAATAATTTACAGATTTTAAGTAAAGAAGTTTGCCAAAATTTAGAGGTTGTTAGAATGAATTTACAAGAGGTTGACGATCAAGTAAATTCTAATTTGAATGAGCAATTTAATTTGGCAATTGAAAATATTATGGCAGATGAGTTAGATATAAATTCTGTAATTAAGTTAGAGGGATATGATGATAATGGAGGTGGTTTATGGGAAGGATTACAACTAGGTGGTCTGACGGCAGGTGCATTATTTATGTTTACAGGACTAGGAATTTTACCTATTATTATAGCCGGGGGAGCAGTGGCTTTGATTAGTTCATTTTTTGGTATTAGTGGTGATGAAGAAAAAGCAGATACGAAGATCAAAAAACAAGTTTATGATGTAGGTTTTCAAAAGTTTCAGGAATCTTCAGAAGAAATACTTGATAAAGTTTGTGACAATATTGCTGAAGTTTTTTACACTCAATTTAAATCCGTAAGTACGGCGATCGAACAGGCAATCTTGCTTTATGAAAATCTCCTAGAACAACAAGATAAAGCTCACAAAGAAACTCAGTCACAACTAAAAGTTGAAAAAGCATTTATATCTGCTAAACAACAGCAACTTACACAAATACAAAAGCAGCTTGAAATAACCTTAAATCAAATTAATGGGAGTCGTTAACAAAGTTAGAAGTCAGAAATTGTTTTTGTAACGGGAATTTGAGCAAGTCTCCAAAAATATTTCTCCTTAAAAGACGGGGTTGTGCGACTCAATTATTTTGATCAACTGCTATTAACTTAAATGAAAAAGGAAGAGGGAAAAATATTACCTTGTCTGAGTGTTAAGCTTTCGATCTGTGCTAACCTTTTCTTCGACTACTATAATTTAAAAGGAATATAGCAGTAAGCATTCAGCCGTCAGCGCTTCAGCGCTTCAGCTATTGCTTTTAGTGAGCGA
>NZ_CEZPJD010000507.1:0-5838 GCF_983059655.1 Okeania sp. | reverse complement strand
AAGCCAATCATCCCCCTATTTCTAGGTTTCGACTGAACGAATCGCACCATTTTTGGCTAGTAGGCTCCCATCTGGAAATGACTTTCAACTCTCTACCATACTTTTCACATTTAGCTTCAGTTAGAGTTCTAAATTGTCTCCAACCTAAATCACTAATTGCTTTAGCCAATTTGCGATTTTTAACCATGCCAGAAACATTCAAATCTTCCAGTACAATAACATCATACTTTCTAGCCAAATCAGTTGATAACTTGTGTAGAAAATCAGTCCTAATATCTTTAATTTTTGCATGTTTGCGCAGCATTCCGTAGGAAAGTTTGCCGATTTTTAGTCTACGTTTTTCACGACGTTTACTGCCTGATTCAGCTCTGGCAAATTTACGCTGAAATTTAGCTAACTTTTTGAGGTTGTTTTTCAGAGGCTTTGGAGCATTAATTTTGTCTCCGTTACTCAAGGTTGCAAAAGTTGAAATACCTAAATCAATACCTATTGATTTGCCAAGCTTTGGTAAATGTTCTGCACAAGTTTCTACAACAAAACTAGCAAAGTAACGTCCTGCACTATCTTTAATTATGGTAACTGAACTAGGTTTACTAGCTAATGGCCTAGACCAAACTATTTTAATTTTTCCTACTTTTGGCAGATAAATTTTATCTAGACCTACCTGATAATTTTTACCTACAAATCTTGCAGTTTGTCTAGATTTCCTGGACTTAAATTTAGGTAGCTTAACTTTAATACCTTTACGCTTACCAGTACAACTATTAAAGAAATTTTTATATGCCTGGTCTAAATCTTTTAATGATTGTTGTAGTGGAGTGGATGCCACTTCATTTAACCAAACTAATTCTCGTTTCGCTTGAGTTATGAATTGTTTAGTTAAATCAACATAACTAGGTTTATTGTGGCCATCTGCATATAATTGATTACAATGTGCTAATGATTGATTCCAAACATATCGACAACAACCAAATAGTTGATTAATGCGCGTTATTTGTATATGATTTGGATAGATGCGATATTTGTATCTTGCTTTCAATGTTTTTTATCTATTACTCGCACTAAAGGATTATTATAGCATTGATTTGCATTCCCATACTTCTATCAATTTATTATCATTCTTCTTCATGTACCTTACCTTCAGAAATTGTCATTGTTTCTATCTCCATTTTCAAATTTTTATGATTACCTATTTCTCTTATCCATCTCAAAAGCGTATTTGCTAACCTCGTCGCTACTACAGTTCCTTCAAAATTAAAATCAGGATTTTGTAAACCCTTTCCCAACATTTCCTTACCGATATCTGTAATAAAAACCAATACTGCTCTATTTTTTATCTCAATTCTAATTGCTCCTGATTTTTCTAACTCCTCATATACTCCTTGATATTTACCTATTTTTTTACCGTATTTTTTCCGTTTAACTCTAGTAGTTAATTCACTTTTTTTTACTCCTATTGCCGTTTCTCCTTCTCCTCCTAAATCCCATAAAGTAAGCAACAAACGAGTTTTATTTACATCCTCAACACTTTCTTCTCCAAAACTTTCTTGAGCGGACTCTAAATTAATATTTGTTTCTGCTTCTAAACTCTGATTTTCTGTTGACATTTCCAGATTTCCTTATATTTATGAAATCACCAATAAAAGCCATGGGGTAGACTCCTCTTCTATAGCTATAAGCATTTCCTACCGAATACTCCGCAAACAGCTATCAGCTAGCATCCTATGATAGCTGACTGCTGAATGCTTACTAATATTGAGCTATCAGAAAAGATTCTAATAGCTTATTTTTTATGAACAATCAGGAATGCTTTTAGACAGACAAAGCTAAATATTCAGCATTTTTTTGTCATCTCTATACTTTGACACATTTTCTGTTCACTAATAGACTTATTGGAATTATTTCTACTTGAATTCTTCTAACTGATCTAGTCGTAACCAGATATTCGGAGTCGGTACTTTGCCGAATTTGACAAAAGCGTAATCTCCTTTTGTATCAACTACTTCTCCCTTACTATCAAATATATAGGGAGGAAACCTTGTGTCACTGGCCTTAGCCTCTAAGCTATTTTCGAGTTTTTCTCGCACAACACGAACTAAACTACCTTTTTTAATGTTTGCCATAATATTATGATTTCCATCTCTTGTATTTTCTGCTTAAATTTTAATAGAGAATAAGATTAAGTTCGTTTAATCAAAAAAAATCATACCCTGACATAGCATGGGTAAATAACTTCTTCTTTGTGAGTAAACAAGCAACAGTTAATTAGGTTTGCCCTCAAAAGTCTTTTAGTAGGGGTAGGAGACAGGAGACAGGAGCAACGGGGAATAAGTGAGGAGATAAGATTCATTATCCATTGGTAAGAATTGTCCCTTAATTTTTATGCCCAAATCTTGACCAACATCCGCTCCTAATTGAACCATTAGCACTTAAAACCTCACACTTTTTGATACTTAAAAAGGCACTGACCTTTATCTATAAAGACTTTGAGATTAGATCGGTAAACCCTAATTAAATACCCGTGCAAAATTAATTGAATTTTGTAAGTTGGGCAGAGTCCCCGTCACTAGGGCAACGTACAGGAGCGGAAATAAAAATAATTTTGCCTGCCAATTTAACTTCACCAGAAATATACAATTAATCTGGCTTAACTACTTAATATCCCACGTTGCATAAATTCGCTTGGAATTTTAATAGTTTTGTGGAAGTGGAATGGGCATCTTGCCCGTTGTTTATATTTTCACTCCTTGGCAGGATACACACCCCACTTATCAAGATAACATGGGTCTAAAACTCCGCCTTTTAAGGCGCAAGATTTTTGGAGAGTTGCTCACGCATCCCCGTTACAAAAATAACTTCTGACTTCTAACTTCTGACTTCGTTAAATTCCCATTCACCCCTCAGCAATGACTAATATCCTTTATTCTTCTTGGCATTGAGGACAAAAATGAGTAGACCGACCAGCAAGTTTAATTCTTTCTAAAGAAGTATCACAAATTCGACATGGTTGACCGGCACGATTATAAACCCAAGCTACACCACCATAATTGCCATTAACTCCCTTAACATTTAGGAAATTGCTGAATGTTGTACCACCTGCATCTATAGAGTTTTGTAATACTTTGAGTATAGCTATATGCAGTTGTTCTATCTGTGTTTTTACCAAATCTTTGCATAGAGTAGTTGGTCTAATACCACTAAGAAATAGTGCTTCATCAGCATAAATATTACCTAACCCTGCAATTATTGTCTGGTCTAAAAGGGCTGTTTTAATTGCTCTATTTCTGTTGTTAAGTTTGTTGGTAAGATATTCTAGGCAAAATTCAGGGGAAAATGGTTCAGGACCTAGTTTTTTCAGACCAGTAATAATGTGAGATATTTCTGTTGCGGGAGGTACCCTCCACATCTGGCCAAAAGTGCGTTGGTCTACAAATCTTAATTCCTGGGTAGGATGACCTTCACTTCCTGAAGAGCGATCGCCAAAAAATATTCTCACTCGCGTGTGTTTATGTAGACTTTCTTCTGGTTTTACCCATAAAAGTTGGCCTGTCATTCGTAGATGTACTCCCAGCCAACCATCTTGGTTTTCTTTAAGTTGCGTAAGTTTTGGAGTTTTTGTATCCCACTTGTAGAGTTGGGCCAGTAAATATTTACCTCGTCTATGCCACCCCGCGATCGCTTTTCCCTGCAAACCATCCAAAAAATCACTTACAGGAACTGGGTGGGCAACTGTGCGTTCTAACAACACTTCCCCACCCACAATTTTCTTATTTAGAGTCAGTTGATTGAGACCTCGTTTTACTATTTCTACTTCTGGCAATTCTGGCACAGTACTAACTATTTCTCACAGTATTAATTATTATATAGATACTGTAGAAATTTTTTCTAGTTAAGCATCGATCAAGCCAGTTTTGGCCTATTTTTGTTTATTTAATTAGAATTGTTCAAATGAGGTTTTGTTATAGCTCTGGGTTCAAAGAATAGTTTGAGACTAAATTACTTACCTTTAGGGGGCTTATACCTCTACTACTTCTTCGGTACCAAAATTATTAGTGTTAACGCCAGCTGCACTACCACTAAAACCTGCATAATTTACTTTATCAAAGCGAACAATAACAGGGTACTTGATGCCACTTTTGTCAACGGAAGCAACTGTACCAATCTCGTTATACCAGTAGGATTCTTTACGTAAAATCCGAACTTTAGAACCACGTTGAACCATGAATTTTTTTCCTTAAAACTTAAGAATGGTAAAATCGTCCTCTCATCCTATATCTTTTTAGTCTGAGATTTTTTTAAGTTTTGTTGCAATTAATTGAGCCAGGATACTTGAACAAAATGAGCTGGACGACCCCATAAATCTTGAGTTACAGAAATATTGACCACTCTTAAATTGAAAGGAATAGCAGTTGTTAAATATTTTTGGGCTAAATTACCTAGTTCTGGTGCTACTTGGATCGCTGCTGTAGCTGCAATACCAAAACCTAAGAGTTGCTCCATTGGTTTCCTGGGCATAAGTGCATTTATACCTAGAGCTAATCCTAGAGTGAGAGTCATTGCTACTGATAAATTTGTGCCACATCTAGGATGTACTGCCAAGTCCCATTCTCCAGAAGTAATTCTCTGTAATGCTACTTCTACTGCTTCGTCTAATTGAGATTCATTTATTGAACCATAAAGGTAAAATCCTTGTGGTGTAGACATTCCTCCAATTGATTCGTCAAAGGATGTTGAATTTCCTGAGTTGGCTAATTCACTGAGTACCCAAACTGTAGCGTGTTCCAGTGCATGAACTTGTCTAATTGTCAATATTTCTTTTAAGCCCGGAATAAATTCTAGTTGTTGGAGAAAATCACTATCTTGTGTAGGGTGGGGAGAAAAATTAAAGGGAAACTGCTGACTTTCAAAGGAAGTAGAGGTGCTTGCTGTCATCTTTTTTTTACTTTTTTGCTTTTGGCAATTAAATATTTCTAGATTTTATTCTTTTTAAGATTTTTATACCAATCTTAATTTAAGTTGTTAGTTATTGTAGATATGTAAGAGAGCTGTTTTTTCATAACACTTATGAAACAGATCCGAATCTTACTTGACACTTTTCCGTTAAATTCCTTGATTATAACGCTAGATTCTTGCTTTGCTAGCGCAACGCTACGGAAACATAGATTCTTAACTAGAGTAAAAAATCAAATAAGTTAAGTTATACTTTACAATACTCTCGTCAGATGTTTTTTAAAGCTAAGAAAATAATTGATACAAAATCAGGTTATGAAAAGCGAATTTGTCCAAACGCTTCTAACCCTTCTGGCCTCTGCTTTCTGCCTTACCCTAACAATAAACCTACTATGTAAACCGGATTTGGTATGATTAAGTATGACCTAGAAAAAGAGTACAAATCAAATAAACATTATTAAGCTTTGCATTCACAGGTAGCACAGCAAATATTAATATCTATTGCTGAATCTTTTAATTCATTTAAATAATTAAACAAAAAATACAAAAAAGGCAATCTGCATTTTCAACCAAGGAGGTCAATTTAGGCAAACAAACCAAATCATTCGTACAAATATCCGCAGCTAAACTTAAGCAACGAATTATAAACAATTGTATAAGGAACACAAGATTAAATTTGTTGAAATCAAGGAATCTTACACAAGTAAAGCTAGTTTTCAAGGATAGTAATTTTCTACCTACTTTAGGTGAAAAATCCGAAGGGGAGGCAGGAAATTCGGAGGATCTCCCAACGATTTAAACGTGGGATGTACCAAACTGGTAAAGGTTTGCTTGTTAATGCTGATTCATATTGTGCAGCTATACTCCGTAAAGTAGAGAAACAATTAG
>NZ_CEZPJD010000506.1:0-5852 GCF_983059655.1 Okeania sp. | reverse complement strand
GAATAACTTTTTTGCTACTTTGAGGTAAGTTAATGTTAATTATTATTATGTTTAATTCCCTTCCTGGGAGGGGTTAGGGGTGGGTTTTATCCTTGTATGGGCAATAGCGTTATAAAAAAACCTTCTCCCTTTAAACCAATATTCTCTTCTGCCTTCTGCCTCCCTTCCACCAAGTTATAAGTATTCAAGCGGACATGATATTACAACCAAATATTAGGAAATATTGATTTTCCTATTTCTCTGACTGACTTATTAATTTTCCTGGCAAGTTGAATATGTTCCTCATCTTTTTCCACGGGAATAATATTAGCTTTCTCTCCTAAATTAAATTTATCTACTACTAAATTAGCTGCTTCTAAACCTGTTACATAAGCTTTTTCCTGAGACCATGAACCATGACGACTAACAATCCAATCTCCACTCATAAATACATTGTCAAAACTTGTTTTAGCAGAGAGTAAATATTGATAACTACCAGGAAAAAAGTGAGTAACAGCTTCTCTAACTCTAACCACACTTTGGTCAATAATTTCTGCTTCTATAAATTCTGGAATACAAGTTGCTAAATATATCTGTACCATTTTAATAATTTCCCCATCACTCAAAGGTAAAAACTGATTAGCATGATAAAAATCTACTTCTACAACTGTTCCTGGTTCATGGCGGAATTCATCATGTAAAGCATTCAAATCAAAAAACGTCCAACCTGTAGTCGTATCAAATCCAAAACAAGCATTAGAAGCACGAGGAATTGAAATCTTTCGGTCTAACCATAATCTGGTTCCTAATACATCAACTCCACCTAAATTATTAATATTTCTAAATTCTTGACGACTTTGCAGAGCCTCACTCCCTGCCATAATCTTTTTCATCCCACTAATACCAACAGCAAAGATTACCGCATCTGCTTCAAATATTTGGTCTTCACAAACAACCTTTGTTGCTTTGCCATTATCATCAACAATTAAGTCAGTAACTCGCTGTTTTGTCAGAACTTTTCCACCTAGACTTTCGATATTTTCTACCCAAGGTTTAAATATCATTTCTCCTACAGTACCGCGACACCAAACTACATCAAAATCTGGTTGGTGAGCTAGGATAAAATAATATAACATTCCCAATGCTGCAGCAGCCGAACATTGTTCTCCCGGAGCAAATAAACCAACTAATAACATGGCATTAAAAGCATCATCATATAATCTTTTTGTCACGCCATATTGTTTGAATAATTCTCTCGCTGTTACTGAATCGTATCTTCGCCAAGCTTCATCCGAATTGTCAAAATCTATTACAGAATAAAGCAGTGGCAGAGCAGAAAGGCGATCGCTCAAAGGCAACCGTTTAAATTGAGTATAAATAAATGTACCAAGAGGTGTTGGTAAAAGTGGTAAATCTTGAAAAATAGGTGATTCTACTTCTAACCCGGCAGGAGAATATTGAGCTGAACGAGTCCAGGGAGTGAATGGATCGAGGTTTAATTTATTGACAAGAGAAAATATGTTATGGTAGGGATACCAAAAACCATGTATCCCCACTTCTACAGAACGGCCCCCTGGAGTTTTCCAACCAGCAACTAAACCACCAGGATAAGGGCCAGCTTCTAGAAGTGTAACGTCATAGCCATTTTTGGCTAGGTGGTGAGTGGCTCCTAAACCAGCCCAACCAGCACCAACTACTACTATCTTTGGAGTTTGAGTTCCTGTTATCATACTACTTTTTTTTAAGTCAAAAATTACTGAATTTTTTTAGATTTTCTAGATCCAATATTCAGGCGAGTTTCCTAATTTGATTAATTTTATAGTAGTTCTCAGTGCTTTTATAGATAATATTTTGAAAGAGAAAGGAGATAAGAAGAGATTTAATAGTATTAGTTAAAAATATCTTAAAAATTAATCTCTAGAATAAAAAATTTTCCTATGTCGTTAAGATATTCAATTTTTTTTAAGTCAAAAATTAATTGTACTAATCTTCCTCTTGAAAACCTTCTATCTGATGATTTCTAACCTCAAGCCTGCGAACTCTACTTTGAGAGATGTAGTTAAAATCAAAAGATAGAGTCTATATTTACTGCTTAACTAAAAACAGGATAGACAATATCATAAAACCTTTATAAAGTCAAGAAAATAAATATTAGTGTCATACTCAACCCAGAACAGACAAGAGCTGGATCTGAAGACCTTATTTCCATTTGAATTAGACGACTTCCAGAAAGAGGCGATCGTCGCCCTTAACGCTGAAAAATCTGTAGTTGTTTGTGCCCCCACTGGTTCAGGCAAAACCCTAATTGGAGAATACGCCATCTACCGTGCCCTAAGTCGCGGGCGACGAGTATTCTACACCACACCCCTAAAAGCCCTTTCAAACCAAAAGCTGCGGGACTTCCGCGACCAATTTGGGGCAGAAAGAGTAGGGTTAGTCACGGGAGATACTTCAGTTAACAGGGAAGCACCAGTCCTAGTAATGACTACAGAGATATTCCGCAATATGCTCTATGGTACTCCTATAGGAGAAATAGGCACATCTCTAGAAAGAGTAGAAGCCGTAGTTCTTGACGAATGCCACTACATGAACGACCGGCAACGAGGCACAGTATGGGAAGAATTAATAATTTACTGTCCACCAGAAATTCAACTATTAGCTCTCTCCGCCACAGTAGCCAACAGCGACCAGCTTACAGATTGGATTAATAGAGTCCATGGACCAACCGAACTAATTTACTCTGACTTTCGGCCAGTACCTCTCCAATTTAATTTCTCTAACAGTAAAGGTCTTTTTCCTCTACTGAGTAAGAACCAGAAAAGAGTAAATCCCCTGCTCAAGCCTAAAAATAGACGAATAGGTAGAGATAACAGAGAAAAAAAACTAGAACCAATATTACCAACAGTTTTATCTCAACTCAAAGAGCGGGATATGTTGCCAGCTATCTACTTCATATTTAGCCGTCGAGGTTGCGATCGCGCAGTAGCAGAAATAGCACAAGCTAGCAACCTTACCTTGCTCGACGAAGCAGAAGCAACTAAACTGCAAAACCTAATTCAAAAATTCCTCACTCGTAACCCAGACTTAGCTCACTCCAAAAAACTCGAACCCCTAAGCAAAGGCATAGCAGCTCACCATGCCGGAATGTTACCAGTCTGGAAAGGTTTAGTCGAAGAATTATTTCAGCTAGGCTTAATCAAAGTAGTATTTGCCACCGAAACCTTAGCTGCTGGAATCAATATGCCAGCTCGTACTACTGTAATCTCTAGCCTCTCCAAACGCACAGATGAAGGTCACAGACTGCTAAAACCGTCAGAATTTCTACAAATGGCAGGTAGAGCTGGACGACGAGGGATGGATGTTCAGGGTTATGTCTTAACTGTCCAAACTAGGTTTGAAGGTGCGAAGGAGGCAACTTATTTAGCTACTTCAGGAGCCGATCCCCTGGTAAGTCAGTTTACTCCTAGTTATGGTATGGTGCTGAATTTGCTACAAACTCATACTGTAGAGGAGGCAAAGGAGTTAGTTGAACGTAGTTTTGGTCAATATTTGTCTACCCTTTTTCTGGAAGGAGAACGCATAGAGATTGAGCAACAGCAAGCAGAGTTAACCTCTTTGCAAAATAAATTAGGGATTTATGAAGAGAATGATTTGGTAAATTTAGAGCAGTTGCTGAGAGATTATGAGAAGATACGAGAAATAGTAAAAGAAGAAAAACGACTGCTGAAAATTTTGCAAAGGCAAGCAGAGGAAAATCGCATTAAGGAAATGTCTTTGTCTTTGTCTTTTGCTCTATCGGGAACTATTATTAGTTTAAAAGGAAAGCACGTTCCTACTGCGAAGAGAGCTGATGCTCAACCTATTGCTGCTGCTTTAGTTGCTAAAGTTCCTGGATCTGGTCAGTCTTCTTACTATGTGTGCTTGGGTAAAGATAATCGATGGTATGTTGTGGCAGCAATGGATGTTGTCAGTTTACACCCAGATTTACCTCGCTTAGTAGAGGTAGAACAGATGGAGTTGCCTGCTGAGATAGATTTTAGGTTAGGGCAATGTCGTAAAGGAGATGAAATTTATCTGAGTTTATCTCAACAAATTCCAGAAGTACCTCCACCACTAGATGCTCCAGAAGTTTTGGTGCAAATGCAGAAAGTTGCAACGGTGGAAGAAAAAATTCAGGAACATTCCCTGAAAGAATGGGGAAGTCCTCGTATTTTGCTGAAGGGTTGGCGACGAATGGGTATGTTGGAGATGGAAATAGGCGATCGCCAAACTGAGTTAGAAGATAAATTGGCACGCCACTGGCAGGAGTTTCTTAATCTCATTGAAATTTTACAATATTTTGGTTGTCTGCATGAAGTTGTGCCTACAGAAATTGGTCAAGCTTGTGCAGCGATCCGAGGTGATAATGAATTGTGGCTTGGTTTGGCATTGATGTCTGGTGTCCTTGATGAACTTGACCCTCATCATTTGGCTGCTGCTTGTGCTGCTTTGGTGACTGAGATTAGTAGACCTGATAGTTGGTCGCGTTATGAGTTGTCTATGGAAGTGGAGGATGCTTTAGGTGGTTTGCGTAGTTTACGACATCAGTTATTTCAGGTGCAGCGCCGGTATCGGGTAAGTTTACCTGTTTGGTTAGAGAGGGATTTGATTAGTTTAGTCGAACAGTGGGCACTGGAGGTGGAATGGCAGGTATTGGTGGAAAATACGAGTCTGGATGAGGGTGATGTTGTCCGGATTTTACGTCGGACTCTGGATTTTCTTTCTCAGATTCCTCATGTGCCTCATTTACCTGATGTTTTGCGCCGGAATGCTTATCGGGCTATGCAGTTGATAGACCGTTTTCCTGTTAATGAAGAGGTTAAATAATTTCAGAAGTCAGAAGTCATATCTAACTGATGAGACTTGTGTGTACCGTAGGTTGGGTTAAGCGGGAGCGCAACCCAACACCATCTCGGAAGTCAGAACTCAGAAGTAATTTCTATCTGAGCACCGTAGGTTGGGTTAAGCGGGAGCGCAACCCAACACAACCAGGGTTAACTTTTGCTTTCAAGCTACATCGATCAAATAAACCTTGACAATTCGACGGTGTTGGGTTTCGGGTACCTCAACCCAACCTACAACTTTACTAAGGGGGCAAAATCATACCCAGCGCTAGTAGGTTGGGTTAAGCAGGAGCGCAACCCAACACCACCAGGATTTTTAACTTTCAAGCTACCTCAATCGAATAAACCTACATGGTCAGCAAGATTTGCGATCGTGTAATTTTTCTGACTACTTACTTAGATACTGACAATTATTTTATATAATTTAAATTCCATGAAAAAATTTTGATAAAAAATTAGTATTATTCTACACCGTAATTATACCCGATAATCGAAATAAATTTAAATCAAAATTTTCAGTTGATGATAATTTCGTGGTTCAAGCGTTGGCGGAGCCTAGCGGCAGCTATATCGCCAATTAGAACCTATTAAACAGCGCCAATTATAGAGATAGCCTTAAGGCTTAACACTACATCTATATATTCTTTGCGTAAGTCCTGACCAGAAAGAAAAGAAGATAAAGAATTTGTCAAAAAACCAGATTTAGCCCTCAAATTAATTCATAAAACTTTGTTGAAAAAATATCGTCCTGGTGTAGTTTTAAAAGTCCGGATAATTAGGGCCATACACCAGGTTTCTTGTTTAGATGCATAAATTTTGCTCCTCAAGATAAATGATTATATAGAAACGTGAAAAAAACTATATGAAGGAAAAAACAATTCTATGTGTAGTTTTAAAAGTCCAGATAATTAGGGCTATACACCAGATTTCTTGTTTAGGTGCATAAATTTTGCTTCTCAAGATAAATGATTTTATAGAAACGTGAAAAAA
>NZ_CEZPJD010000505.1:0-5865 GCF_983059655.1 Okeania sp. | reverse complement strand
CAAGCGAGTGCTGTGGTGACTAGAGAATATTCTGACTGGTCAGTGGTGCCGTTACTGGAAAACCCGGAAAGTATTTGGTTGCGGTTAAAGCGGAGTGGAGAAACAGTGGAAGTAGAATATTCTCTGGATGGAGAGAGTTATAGTTTGTTGAGACTGGGTTATTTGACAACGTCAAATGAATTGCAAGTTGGTTTAATGTGTGCTTCTCCTGATGGAGATGGTTTTTCTGTTGTGTTTGAAGAATTTAGACTATTTGATTAGAAAAGATGAGGATAAAAAAAACACAAATTAATGCCACCTACTATTAAATGTAGGACTTACGCAGATACGCTATATATAGCGCTCAAAACTATTGTCCAACAGTTACTTGACTCTATAAATAGTGCCTTTGCGTAAGTCCTGAAATGGTTATATTACATGAGACGACTGGCCACTAATTCTCCAGATAATTTTTATTTGCAACACAACAAAAAAGTTGTGTATAATGCCTACACAACAAAAAAGTTGTGTTATGATACCATTATTAAATAAAGACGGAAATTTGCCTCCAGGGATACATTGGGCTACTTGGCCTGAATTTGTTGAGGGATTTGGAATTACGCCACATCGCCAGAGACTAATTAAAGGACTCAAGTCTGCTATTGACGTTCTATCAAAAGCTGGATGTCAAACTATTTATATTGATGGCAGCTTTGTTACAAAAAAAGAGGTTCCAGGAGATTTCGATGCTTGTTGGGATACTACTGGAGTAGATATTGATTTCTTATATGAATCTGACCCAATTTTGTTGACATTTGATAACAAACGAGCAGCACAGAAAATTAAGTACCTGGGGGAATTATTTCTAGCATCTTCTCGAGCAGATCGGGTAGGAAATACTTTTCTAGAATTTTTTCAGATTGATAGAAATGGTAATCCGAAAGGCATTATTGCAATAGATTTGAGTAGGTGGCAACCATGATTAAAAATGAAAAACAATATCGTGTTACCCAATCTCAAGCTAAAAAGTTTGAAGAAGCATTGGTACAACTAACGCAAAATTTGGGTAGTACTCAAGAAATTCATCCACTTCTGTTAAAAGCTCAAAAAGAAGCTTTAGAAAGTCAGCTTAACGAGCTTCGTGAAGAGTTATTGGAATATGAAGCCTTAAAATCTGGTCAACAAGAAATTCTTGAATTACATTCATTAGATGAATTGCCTACTGCTCTAATCAAAGCTCGTATTGCCTCTGGTTTAACTCAGAAAGAATTAGCTGAAAGACTCGATCTTAAAGAACAACAAATCCAAAGATATGAAGCAACAGAATATGCTTCTGCTAGCTTAACAAGAATACGGGAGATAATCCAAATACTCGGCGTTCAGGTAACAGAAGATGTTTTCTTACCTAGTTCTGAAGTTTCACTAAAAGCCCTGTTTAGTCGTTTAAAGCAAGTAGGAATTGAACGCAACTTTATCATCAGAAGACTTATTCCTCAAGCTGTAGTTGAAAAGATAGAAGCAGATAATTTATCTGACCAAGAAACAAGTGTTTTAGCTTTAAAAATCGCAGCAGTTTTGGAGAAAATATTCAGATTAAGACCTGCTGAAATATTCAGTTCTGATTCACTTCAACTAGATACGGCAGCAATAGGAGCAGCACGTTTTAAATTGCCTAAAGGAGCTAATGAAAAACGTTTCAATGCCTATACTGTCTATGCTCATTATTTAGCACTTTTGGTATTTGATTGTACATCAGATTTACCAAAAAAGCCAGTTCCTACTCATCCTAATCAAGTTAGAGAAGCAATTATTTCTACTTATGGCAGTTTAGATTTTAAACATACTCTCCAGTACATTTGGAGTTTGGGAATACCAGTTTTACCATTAAAGGATTCTGGTTCATTTCATGGTGCTTTTTGGCGCATTCAGGGTCGTAATATTATCGTACTTAAACAGCAAAATAACTATACTTCTCGTTGGCTTTTCGATTTGCTCCATGAACTTTGGCATACAGCTCAAGAGCCAGAATTAGATGAGCGGACGATTATTGAGGAGAGTGAAACAGCAGAAGAGAGAAGAAATTCTACAGAAGAAAAAACAGCGAGTAGATTTGCCGGGCATATTATTCTCAATGGCCGTGCTGAAGAGTTGGTCGATTTATGTGTCAATAATGCTAGAGAAAGTATTGAGAGATTAAAGCAAGTTGTTCCTCAAGTTGCAACAATAGAAAAAGTTTCATTATCTTCATTAGCAAATTACATGGCATTTCGCCTTTCTTTGCAAGGAGAAAATTGGTGGGGAGCTGCTATGAATTTACAAAAAGAAGATGCAGACTCTTCCGACCCTTGGGAAATTGCGCGAGATATTCTGCTAGAACAAATCAACTTTGGAAAACTCAATCAAGGAGATAGAAATCTCTTAATGCAGGCTCTATCTGATGTTTAAAAACTCAAAAAATGATGTAAATAGGAGATTGAAAAACTATGGCAGACGAATGGAATGCAGAAAAGGAACTAAAACCCCTCAAAATTAAGTGTACTAGCACAGATTGTCAAAATAATTTGCATTGTTTCAAGCAAGACCAAAGAAAGAAAAATGTTAATCAGCCATTTGGTTCATGTCGCGAATGTGGTATTGAACTGGTCGATTGGGAAAGAGTTCACAAACGTGACTTGAGTGACGTTCAATATACTTTTACAGCTCTTAAACATGAAACAATACGCCATTATTATTGGCATCTTGAAATTGACCAGAAAGCTATTAACCATGCTCGCAGAAAAGGAAAAATTAAACTCCGTGAAGCTGTTTATCAGCGAATTAGTAAATCTGTTGGTTCTACAGAGAATTATAATGAAGGTAGACAAACACCAAAAGAAAACTCAGGAAACTCTATATATTATGCTCAACACGCTACAGCTTGCTGTTGTCGGAAATGTATTGAGTATTGGCATCAAATTCCTCAAGGTCGGGATTTGACTGTAACAGAAATTGAATATTTCACAAACTTGATAATGCTTTACATTAACGAAAGATTGCCATTTCTTACAGAAAATGGGGAAAAAGTTGCACCAATTAAAAAAAAATCCTAGAAGTTCATCTAAAACTAAGGAAGAACAAAAGTTGTAATGCCTATTAATACAGACACTTTATCAAGTCGCTATCGGGCTGCATCTGTCAATCTACCTGAAAAGAAGTTATTGATAACCAATTTCCATAATACTCAACAAGAGAAAGATTTAAGCGAACCACCTAATTGTGGCGGAGTTGGACGAATTAGACACTTTAGGCGAAATTTAGGGGATTCTTGGATTCCAAACCCCTTACCCATCGATCCAGCTTGCAAAGCATTAGGTTTACCATCAACAGATATGATGCGATCGCAAGTTTTTCAAAATGCTGCTTGTAACTGGCGTTGTTGGTATTGTTATGTTCCTTTTGAGTTGCTCAGTGCAAACCCCCATCATTCAGAATGGTTAAGTCCTAGTACGCTTATCGATCGCTACCTTAGCCAAACAAACCCACCTCCGATAATCGATCTAACTGGTGGCCAGCCAGATATTATTCCTGAATGGGTACCTTGGATGATGGCTGAACTTAGAAGTCGCGGACTAGAAAAACAAATTTATCTTTGGTCTGATGATAATCTTAGTAATGATTATTTTTGGCGATTTCTTTCAGACGCAGATATTGAACTTGTTGCTACTTATGAAAACTATGGTCGAGTTTGCTGTTTTAAAGGTTTTAATAGCGAGTCATTTGCATTTAATACTCGTGCTGAACCAGAACTATTTGAACAGCAATTTAATCTGATGAAAAGATTTTTAACACTGGGCATTGATTTATATACCTATGCTACTTTTACCACACCGTCAAAACAACAGATAGAAGAAGATATAAATCATTTTGTCGATCGCCTGCAAATGCTTGATGAAAACTTACCACTGCGGACAGTTCCACTCAAGATTCAGGAATTTACTCCAGTCAAACAAAGAATTAATATGGCAATAGCTGATGCCTGGCAAAATCAACAAATTGCTATTGAAGCTTGGCAACAAGAGTTAGAATCTCGATTTTCCCCTGAAGAAAGAGCTATTAATATTGCTGATGTTTCATTAGCTACTCGAAAGTTGAAAGGATTTTACTAACCAAATGAAGTCAATTACAGATATTGAAATACAAGAATTTGAAAAATCTGTCGATTCTTGGATATTAAGAACCCTCGCTACGAATATTACTACCTTCGAGCAATTAATAACTTCTTTGCCTGGTGTGTATCCATCAACAGTGCTTAACTCTATACAAAGACTTGTTTCTGATAAGAAAATTTCTAGACAAGTCATGGATGACATCCTGAAAGCAGCTAACCAAAAAGAGGAAAAAACAATCAGCTCGACGCACCAAATTTTTTTGCCTGTTCCCCATCCTCTAGACTATGATTGGCGATTTAGCTAGATCGCCCTTGAGCCTCACGCCATAATCTGTGATTTGGCGTGAGATGAATCGGCGGACAATTGAATGGGTTCGATGCCGATTCAATTTGCATGATATCTCAGCAAAAATCTTCGCCTTAGTTGAAAAACTTGTATTATGATATTGCAATAACCCCAGAAATTTTCCACCATGCGCACTGCCTACCAATATAAATTAAGGCCCAACAAAGAACAAATAGCCACTATTCAATTGTGGTTGGAATTGTTGCGTCGGCAGTACAACTATCGGTTGGGTGAAAGGTTTTCATGGTGGTCAGAAAACCGTTGTCCAGTTAACGCTTGCCCTTTAGTGATGCCAATTCCTCAACTAAGAGATAATCCAAATTATTACTCTCAAAAACGAGATTTGGTCAATACCAAAGACAAGTTTCCGGAATACAAGCTAATTCACTCTCAGGTCCTGCAGGATTGCATAAAACGGGTAAAACTTGCCTTTGATAGATGGTTTAAAGCAGACAAAAATGGACATAAATTAGGGAAACCAAGGTTTAAAGGAAAAGGACGTTATCGCAGTTTTACTTATCCTCAAATCAAACTTAACTGTATTGAAGGAAATCAAATTAATTTGCCCAAAATAGGAAAAGTAAAGTTAATTCAGCATCGTCCAATACCAGAAGGTTTTCAAATTAAAACAGTAACAATTAGTCGTAAAGCAGATGGTTATTATGTGACTTTATCCCTAGAAGACAAATCAGTTCCAGCTTTAACAACTAAAGTTGAACCAACATTAAAAAACACTCTGGGAATTGATATGGGGTTGAAGGAATTCTTAGTAACAAGTGAAGGAGAATCTGTCCCCATACCCCAATACTATCGAAAATCTCAGCAGCGATTAAAGACTCTACAGAAACGCTTATCCCGTAAAAAGAAAGGAAGCAAAAGATGGTTAAAAGCTCTTTTAGCTGTAGCCAAACAACATAAAAAGATTGCCGATCGACGTAAAGATTTTCACTTCAAAACAGCCAATGAATTATTATCAAAAGCAGAAGTTATCGCCCATGAAAACTTAAATATAAAAGGGCTAGCAAAGACTCGTTTGAGTAAATCAATTAACGATGCTGGATGGGGACAATTCCTAACTATTTTGACTGTCAAAGCCGGAAATGCTGGACAGAAGACTATAGGAGTGAACCCCAAAAATACCAGCCAAGATTGCTCAAATTGTGGGAAAAAAGTCGATAAAGAATTAAACATACGAACTCATTCTTGTCCGCATTGCGGTATTGTCATAGACCGCGACTGGAATGCAGCGATAAATATAAAAAATAGGGCGGTAGGGCATTCCGTCCTTAAAGCTCGTGGAGTCCGACGGGGTACCGGGACTGCGAAACGAGAGAGCTTACACTATAGCTTCAGCTTAGTGTGGGAGTATGTCACAGCCATCTTTAAAATCCAT
>NZ_CEZPJD010000504.1:0-5865 GCF_983059655.1 Okeania sp. | reverse complement strand
GACTTTTAGCTATTGGACAATTCCTGCAATTTGTAAATATGCCAGCGCACATTGCGATAAGTAGGATCTTAAGCAGAACTATCGTCTGATTATAGCATCAGAAGTATTACCACCTTTTTGAGTTTTCACTCCTCAAAACTCTTTATTTCATAGGATTTTTGTTTATTGTTAACTCTTCCTAAAAAATCCCCTCCTAGGGGATAAAATAGCTATTATTATTAAAGATGCCCCAGGAGGGGATAATAGATATGTATGATATATTAAATTACATAAAGTTAAGTAAAAAATATTAAAAATACCTTGTTTAATAATACTTTATTTGCTAAAGTCACAATGCTTTACCCAGAAAAGTGTGGGACAAATTCATTATTCTTTTTCTCAGAAAAAATTAGAATCAGCGAAAAATGGGCTGTTTTTTGTACTGCCATATTTCTAGTGTCAGTGCCAGTGTTTTTTCAAGCTCCAATGGTACGTCAACTACCTTGGTTAAGTTTAGCTATGACAGGCTTTTGGTTATGGCTAAGTTTAAGACTACTGAAAGATAGAGATACTAATATATGGGGCGATCTATTATTGGGATTTACTTGGAGTTGGTTGACAGGCTCAATATACTGGGGTTGGCTACGACAAGAACCACTCCTCCATTTACCAGTTGAGGCGATATGTGTACCTTTTGCTTTGTGGTGTTTAGCGCACAAAAAAGAAATGATAGGTAACTGTTTTTACCTTGGTTCTCTACTAGGTACAGCAGTTACAGACGGATATTTCTACATAACTGGTCTGATTCCTTATTGGCGACGATTAATGAAAGTTGAACCAGATATGGCCTTAGAGGTATTTCAAGATGCTTTAACTCAAGTACGTACTTCCTGGGGAATAATTTGGATATTTGTTCTGGTGGGAATTCTACTGCTTTTTGGTCTTCTACCTTTACAATCAAGCAAGTTACACTATTGGGCGTTTGGAGCGGCAGTATTAAGTACAATTTTAGTGGACAGTCTATTTCTATTAGCTGCTTGTTTAGCTTAATATTAAGATAGTAAGAGGGGGTGCATAAGAAGCAGAACTCAGTAATAATCCTGTAGAAACCTATGCTATTTTAGGGACAATCAGTTCATAACTAAATTATTATTAATATTTTTAGTGCAGATTAACATAGAGAATCCACACAAGCTCTAAACTTGTGTTACCGTGAGTGCCACTGTCGTGATTTTGCAACCTCCTCATATGCTCCTTCGTACCGAAGCAGGCGATCGCTATCTACCTCTGGTGGGAAACAATTGTTGGACTATTGGTAGAGGTAGAGATAACACTTTTGTCCTAACTGATAAATGGATATCCCGCAACCATGCCATGATACAGCAGATGGACAAAGGAGATTTTTATCTGATTGACTTAGGTAGTCGTAATGGTACTTTTGTAAATAGTCGTCGTGTTAGTATCCCTGTGGTCTTAAAGGATTCCGATCGCCTACTATTTGGTCAAACAGAATTAGAATTTAATTGTCCAGACCTAGTAATGGACACAGAATCTGGTATAGATGGTGATTCTCAAGATTTTACATCTACCTTACATGTTCGTCGCCTAATATCAGTGATGGTAATGGATATCCGAGATTTTACAGTGCTAACCAGAAAACTGGACGAGAGAGTATTGTCTGAAGTTATTGGTAGTTGGTTTAGACAAGCAGGGGATATTATTAGGAAGAATGGAAGTTGGGTGGATAAATATATTGGTGATGCTATTATGGCTGTCTGGTTTCATGGAGCTGAGGGAGTTAGTAGTGTAGAAATGATTCGTATTTTTCAAGCTCTCCAAGATTTATATGAGGTAACAACAGAACTAAGTAGGACATACCCTTTACCATTTCCTTTAAGAGTAGGAGCAGGAATAAATACAGGTTATGCAATGGTGAGTAATGCTGGTAGTAGCGAACGCTCGGACTATACCGCTTTGGGAGATACTGTAAATGCAGCATTTCGCCTAGAATCATCTACTAAGGAAATTGGTATGGATATTGCTTTGGGAGAAGGTACTTATCAGTATATTTGCGATCTAGAAAATGTGCATCAAATATTTAAGCAGTATCAAGTAAATCTGAAAGGCTATGATAGTCCAATTATTACTTATGGTGGTACTTTTAATAATCTCAACACTTTTTTGGGCAAAAAATTGTTCTCTGCAAAGAATAAAAATTTGTTTTAGCTCAAAATGGGGTTGAAGGAATTCTTAGTAACAAGTGAAGGAGAATCTATCCCCATACCTCAATAGACATCTCCAGAAAAGAGGGAACAGGGAACACCGGAGCTGGGAACAGGGAAGAATAATTGATAATTTATGGATAAGAATTGATTTTATTTTTGATTTTTACCAGATGTCTAATACTATCGAAAATCTCAGCAGCGATTAAAGACTTTGCAAAAACGTTTATCTCGAAAGAAAAAAGGAAGTCATTTCAGAGTTATCAATTATCAGTACCTCCGACTAAAGCCGGAAGCTTGAAATACTGAACTAAATATTCTCTTGGTCGATTGGATATGGCGAGGTTTCCTCGCCATCCCTCAACCGCTTTTTCATCCTCTTAAAAGGGGAGGCTTTGGACCTCATTTTTTGGTAAAAGGAGGCTCAAAGCTGTTAAAGCTGTAGCGAAACAATATAAAAAAGTGGCTGATCAACGTAAAGATTTCCACTTGAAAACAGCCAATGAATTGTTATCAAAAGGTGAAGTTATCGCCCATGTAGACGCGGAGTGGCGTGCCGGAGGCAAACTTAAACATTAAAGGGCTGGCAAAGACTCGCTTGAGTAAATCAATTAACGATGCTGGATGGGGGTAAATTCCTATCTATTTTAACTGTCAAAGCCGGAAATGCTGGACAGAAAACTATAGCAGTGAACCCACAAAATACCAGCCAAGATTGCTCAAACTTTGGGGAAAAAGTCGATAAAGAATTAAATATACGAACCCATTCTTGTCCGCATTGTGGGATAGTAATAGACCGCTACTTTGCGGAGCATTCCGTAGGAAATACAGCGATAAATATCAAAAATAGGGCGGTAGGGTATTCCTTTCTTAAAGCTCATGGAGCCCGACGGAATACCGGGGCAGGGAAACGAGAGAGCTTACAATATAGTGCCAGCCTAGTGTAGAAGTATGTCACATTGTAGATGTTCTAAGTTTATAAACTCAAGAAAAAGCTTTGTAGTTTAATATCCCACGATACTTCTAATGATGGGACATATCAGCTTATTATTAACATCAAAAGCCTTGGAATTAACTGCAACACAGCATGATAAGATAACTGAGAGAAAAATCAAAAATAGCTGTCTGGTAAACTCAACCTTTTATAAAAAGGTTAGTTTAACCCGTAAAACCAGATAATTTATAGTGGATGGGACTTAATAGTCTATTACTAAATTTGTCTTGTTGGGCAAAAACACGTCTCCCAAAGTTTCTGTAGGATGAGAGGCAGGAAGAAATAACTTCCCAGAATGTTCATTTTGTGGTTTCCGTGGAGGCAAATTAGACCTTTCAGCGAGAATAGTTTTGTCTCGACTGTGGTGCAAAACACGTTCTTAGACGATAATGCATCCATGAATATATTAGTCGCGGGCGGACAGTCCGAGATAAAAAAGCGCACTGAACCCGCGTCGCCGTTAGCGTTAGCTCCTCCTCCGGAGGAAAGGCGCAAGGGAACGCGGAGCAAGAAACGGACACGGATGCAAGTGTAACCCAGCCCTATCCCTTCCCGGGAGAGGAGCAAGAGGGGTGTGCAGCAGCTAATGTTAGCGGAAGCTCTGAACCAGCAAAGCGTCAACCCACCGAGGAGCTAAGGCTCGGTGAATCCCCGCGCCTTATAAGTCGGAGAGGATGTCAACGTTAACTACTTAACAAACTTTGTATATCAATAGATGAGGAAAAGTAAAATAATGAAACAAATAGGATCACTGCTAGCAATATTAGGGTTATGTCTGGGTTGTGTAGGATTAATGCCATACCATCAAGCTTATGCAAGTAACTTAAGTTTAACTGTATGGCCTTCAACATCAATTCTAGCAGTAGAATCTGGAAGGGAGAACAAGGCAGACAGAAAATTAGGAGAAATTGGAGAGAAGCTCGATCTTAACAATAGTCCTTTACGAAGCTTTCGGAAATACCGGGGAATGTTTCCAACTATAGCTTCGATGATAGTAGATAATGCTCCTTACGAAAAGGTAGAGGATGTACTAGAAATTCCTGATTTAACTGAAAGACAAAAAAAGCTTTTAGAAGCAAATCTTGAAAATTTTACAGTGACTCCACCTGCTGATGTTTATATTGAAGGTGACTATAGATTGAATACTGGTTCATACGACTAAGGTTAGCATAGACTAAACTCTTACCCATTAGTCAATCTTCAATGCTGCTACATAATACTTGAATACTAGATTGACATACTCCCGACGTTGTGGTTATGCGACAACGCGGGATTTTTCATTCCGATCAGCTCTGACCACAGTTTTAACACAGGTGATGTTTTCTCTCTGTGTTGATAGTAATTCTATTTTCTGTATTAGACATCTCCAGAAAAGAGGGAACAGGGAACACCGGAGCTGGGAACAGGGAAGAATAATTGATAATTTATGGATAAGAATTGATTTTATTTTTGATTTTTGGAGATGTCTATTATATAGAATCCGGTTATATAGAAGCCATTTGGTATCTTGATCAATATCAATTTTTTTAGCTAGGAGTCAGGAGACAGGAGATTAAGAGGGAAAAAGGAAGAGGTAAGATGTTGGGATAGATAATGCAAAAAATTCAACACTCCTTTTTCAGATTTTTCCTCACTCATTGATGTACGAAAAGACTTGACTACTATAATTATATAGATCTCAAATGGGTTCTATACTATATGTATATGACTAGGAATGATACCAAATCCGGTTTTCAAAACCATGTTTTTCAAATTCCTTTCTAACCCTTCTTCCTCACAGGAGTGCGCATTCCCTCTCTTGGTCAGCATTCCCTCTCTTGGTCGGCGTTCCCTCTCTTGGTCGGCGTTCCCTTGCGCCTGTCGGCGGCGCGGGGTCCGACCGCTTGCATCTGACGCCGACGCGGGTTCCGACCGCTTGCGTCTGACACCGACGCGGGGTCGCACTGCTTCTGCCCTCTGCCTTCTGCCTTACCTCACGATCAACCTTACTTTCAAAACAGGATTTAGTATGAGATGGAATCTGGATAACTAGTTGATGAAAAACTTTGTACCTTTTCACCTTATTCTTTCCCCTTTGCCTTCCTTCTGTAGATACGATAAGTATTTAGCCGGATTCTGTATTAGAAGTGATGAGTTATAGTTTCCATGGCAATTTTTTAAGATCTCTGTTGGTGACTTCCGGTAACTGATATCATTCTCAAAAGCGTTCATGGAGTATGACAGAAGTAACCAGCAAGTGGAAATACCTTTAGGATAAGCTTTTTAGCCCACATCATCCCCGCAAAAATTAGGATGGGGATGAGTCATTAACCTATTAATTTGCGTTGGCAGAGCCTAGCGGTAGCTATATTGCCTCCTACTATTTAGGGCTTGCTGATTAAATCTCAAAGCATTGACTGATATTGCTTTTCAGTCTTTTTTTATCTAAAAAAGTGCAAGCTTTTCGGCCTACAAAGCTCATGCATGCTAGTATTTCGGGACGATTATGGCAGAAAAATCAAGGTACTATTCTTCTGACTACTTCTTCTATAATTCCTATTCCTCCTGACTTCACCAATTCTGGATTCTGCCTCCTACCCCTACCAAAAGACTTTATTCAGCAAACCCTATTTATTATTACAGCACTTTTGAGGATAGTGAGGTACACTTATAGGACTATTCTTATATTTC
>NZ_CEZPJD010000503.1:0-5869 GCF_983059655.1 Okeania sp. | reverse complement strand
CAACCAAGAGAAGAAATAGTATTTCCTTATATTCAATTCCGTAACGGTTTTAACCCGAGGTAATTATCAATTATCCATTATCAATTATCCATTAATGAAGAGTTTAATACCCCACAGTCAACAGAGATACTTAAATATTGTTTAGGGTTTGAGTCAATAAGCAATTAGACCTTCTGCCTTCTTCCTTCTTCAATCAAAACTGTTTTTGACTAGTTGCCCAACGAGAAAGAATACTGGTAATTAAAACCAATAAAACTAGAACTAAAGAACCTGCCCAAGCAAACTCCTGTAAAACCAAATCAAAGCTACGAGCAAATTCATATACTAAATAAGCCAAAGATGGTACTGTTTGAGAAAATATAAGCTCAATAGGATCAAAATATTCAATAATAGGTAATTTTATTGTTACAAAATTCCAAAATGATACTAGAGTAACCCACTCAATACTAATACCACGAAGCCAATTATTAGAATAAACAACAGTAAAAAGTAATGGAGCTGTTTCTCCAGCAGCACGAGCAATAGCAAGAGTAATACCTGTAATAATACCTGGTAAAGCAGCAGGTAAAACTATTTGTAAAACAGTTTGATAATTAGAAGCACCAACTCCCACCGATGCCCATCTAATATCCCTGGGAACTATTTGTAAAGCCTCATCAGTGGTCCTAATAATCGTCGGTAACATCAAAACCGATAAAGCAACTCCACCTGCAAATGCTGAAAATTTACCCATAGATAGTACCAATAAACTATAGGCAAATACCCCAGCAATAATTGACGGTACACCACTCAAAACATTAGTAGCAAATCGAATTGGACGGGCAGTTTCCTCATCGCTAAATTCTGATAAATAAACTGCTGCAAAAACACCAAAAGGTACAGCAATTAAACTAGCAATTGCCACTACCATAATTGTGCCTAAAATCGCATTACCAATACCACCAGAAGTTTGACCTGCAGCAGGTGGTAACTTAGTAAACAAATCTAAATTTAAACGAGATGATCCTTTAATAAAAACGTAAATTAATACAGCAAATAGAGGAACAAGAGTGATGCAGATACAAGCACTTGATAGTACAGTCATCACTTTATTGAATATTTCCCTTGGTCTGCTAGGGTTTTTTTTCAGATTCACAATAGATTCAGAGTGTTGTTGATTATAGGTAATGTCTGCCATGATTAATTCAAGATAGTATTCAACAATTGATAATGAACAATGAATAATTAATAATGAATAATTAATAATGAATAATTAATAATTAAGAGTTGATAGTTAATAATTCAGATTCAAATCAATTTGTATTCATGTAGTAGTAATTAATACTTAGCTTTAATTCGATTAACAATCCAATTAGCTAATATATTTACTAGTAGGGTTAAAACAAACAGAATTATCCCTGTATACATCAGAGCAGAAAGTTGTAAACCAGAAGCTTCAGCAAATTGGTTAGCCATCAAAGAAGCAATAGTATTAGACGGAGCAAAAAGAGTAGGTTTAATTGAGTTAGCATTACCAATTAACATTGTTACAGCCATAGTTTCTCCCATAGCTCGACCCAAACCTAACATTATTCCACCAACAATTCCCGAAAAAGCTGCTGGAATTAAAACCCTAATAATAGTACCCCAACGGGTAGCTCCTATACCCATAGAAGCTTGTCTTAGATCGGGAGGAAGACTAGCAAGAGAATCACGAGAAATTGCTGTAATAATAGGTAAAATCATGATTGATAAAACGATAGCAGCAGGGAACATTCCCGGACCCCCTGCACTAACACCTTTAGGAAGAGAAAAAATAAAAATCCAGCCTAAATAATTACCTAGAAAAGCCTCAACTGGTTTAAGTAAAGGAAGTAAAACATAAATACCCCATAAACCATAAACTACACTAGGAATAGCTGCTAATAATTCCACCATAAAAGTTAATGGAGTAGTAATTTTTGGAGGAAGAAATCCTTCACTTAAAAATATCGCTGTACCTAGACCTAATGGAACTGCAATAAATAGGGCAAGGAATGAACTAACTAAAGTTCCCACAATCATTGGCCATGCACCATAATCCCCTTTTCCATCATTAGCAACAGGGTTCCAAACACTTTTAAATAGAAAACTTAGGCCAAATTCATTAATAGCTGGTATAGCTTGCCAAGCTACTGTTAAAGCTATCAATATTAGAATAGCTGCAATACCCCAAGCAAAAACTTTAGTTACAGTAATAAAACCATCATCAAACTTTCTTTCTGTACTAGTCCGAGACCGACTATCTTGCTTAACTTTAGATTGTGCAACCATAAAATTGTTTACCTCTATTTATCTCAAATAGGTATATACATTTTCAAGGAACTATTGAGTCAACTTCAAGGATTTTATCGGACCAATTTTGATGTTATATTATCTCAAAATTAGTGCAATGAACTAAATTTATAATTCTGAATTATCCAAAGGTGATAGGTGTAGAACATTTGCTCGATCGGTAAAGTTTAAAAACCAATCAGATTTTAGGGGTAGGGGCGGGTTCATCTAAATTTAATGTTGAGCAATTAAGAATAGCGTTGAACCTGCCCCTACCTAACACCTTATTTACCGAATCATTAATAATTATTAATTAAATAATTCAGGTTTCAAGCCTCTCCTTTAAAGGAGAAACAAGAAAAAATTTTCCTTTTATTCAATCCTCTTCCTTTTAGGTAGAGGTAATTATCAATTATCAATTATCCATTATTGAATTGATGCTACTTGAGAGTAATGTTGTAATCTGGGCTAATTTTATCGGCAGTTTCTAAAACTTTTTGACGTACATTATCAGGTAGAGGGATATAACCTATTTCACCACTAATTTCTTGACCTTCATTTAAGCCAAATTCAATCATTTTTTCTAATCCCTGAGCTTTACCTGCATCATCATATTGACCATAAGCAAGCATCCAAGTGTAAGTCACAATTGGATAAGAATTTTCCCCTTCTGGATCGGTAATAAAAGCTCGTAGATTTTCAGGTAATGTTACCGCTTCTAAAGTTGCAGTTGCTGATTTAGCAGTAGCTTCTATATAATTACCAGAACTATTTTCCAGGGAAGCCATATTCAGACCAGCATTCTTAGCAAACCCATACTCAACATAACCTATTGCTCCCTCGGTTTGACGGATGCTAGCAGTTACACCATCATTCTTGGCACCACCAATACCTACTGGCCATTGAACAGTTTTACCTTCCCCAACTTTCTCTTTCCATTCTGGACTAATAGCACTTAAATGCTTCGTGAAAACTCCAGTTGTACCACTACCATCAGAACGATATACAACCGTAATTGTTTGATCTGGCAAAGTTACATCAGGATTAATTGCAGCTATCTTAGGGTCATTCCAGTTAGTAATATTACCCAACAATATGTCTACATAAACTTCCCTAGAAAGCTTCAGACCAGAAACATCTGGCAAATTGTAAGCTAATACAACACAACCAGCAGTCATCGGTAGCAAAATGACACCCCGACCAACTTGAGCAATTTCCTCATCTGTCATTGCCACATCACTAGCACCGAAATCTACTAATTCTTGAGTAAATCTCTCAATACCAGCTCCGCTACCTACTGACTGATAATCTACCTGTAGGCTAGAGTCACTCTGACCCAACTCTTGAAACCAACGTTGATACAGAGGTGCCGGAAAAGAAGCTCCTGCTCCAACGAGGTTTACTTGACCACCTCCACCTGTACCATCAGTGTCACCACCACCACCACAGGCAGCTAAACCAATTGTCAAAGCTACTGCAGAAATTTTTGCAGTCTTACGAGTTATTCGAGCAAGATTAATAACAAATTGCATAATTATTAGCTTTCTATACCTAGACACCAAAAAGAATAAATGAAAGCTTAACCTATTTAGGTTAAGGATAGGTTAATAGTTCTTGATGGGTAACCTTAATATTAGATATTAGACTTCTCCGGAAAAGAGGAAGTAGGCAGTAAGCAGTAGGGGGAAATAGTTGATGATTTATCTACGATAATTGATTTGATTTTTGATTATTTGGAGATGTCTATTAGTTAAAAAATAGGAAATATTTGTAACGTAACTCATTTAAGCAGGGTTTGCGCTCATCAAGTCTTTTTCTTAGGGTAGGGAGTAGGCAGCAGTTAAGAGTTAGGATTTAGAGGAGTTGTAGAAGAGGTAGTCATTCATCATTGCCCCTGAGTTTTTCTCTCATTTATTACCCCAAAATCCTCACTTTTTCCCCTCCATCCACCGAAAAGCTGCTACTTTTTCAGTACCTAAAATTCTTTAAACCAATATTCAGTCAATGCTCTGATATTTAATCAGCAAGCCCTAAGTAGAGTACAAAATTCTTTGAGGTTAGAGAGGTAATATTCCAACCGATGTGCCATTGCGAAATCTTTTTCGATATTCTCCTTCTAGGAGGGGCAGGTTCCCACACTCCCCAAACTCTCGAAATTATGCCAATGCTACCCGGGTTTGATATGATTTTATGATGTGAGGTTGTCTATACCTAGTGCAAGATGCCAGAAATAACTAACCAGTTACAAAATCCTAAAAGCCTTACCAATAAATATTTTTTTGGCACTAGGGAAAGTAAACCCTTCTAAATCTTCAAGAAGGGTTGAATAGTTGAAAAATCAGGAATTACTTGCCAAGATATGTTTCAGGTATTAAGTGCCAAGTATTTTCAATTTTACTTATGTAGAATTACTTGAGACTTATTTTATAGCCTGAGCTAATTTTATCAGCAGCTGATGCAACTGTCTGACGAACATTGTCAGGGAGTGGAATGTAACCTAAATCAGCACTTACCTTTTGACCCTCATTTAAGCCATACTCAATCATTTTCTCAATACCCTGAGCTTTAGCTGCATCATCATATTGACCATAAATCAGCATCCAAGTGTAAGTAACAATAGGGTAAGAGCCACCACCTTCTGGATCGCTAATAAAAGCACGTAGATTTCCTGGTAATTTCACTGCTGCTAGAGTAGACTTAGCAGACTCCAGAGAAGCTTTCACATAACTGCCAGATTTATTTTCCAAAGCTGCAGTAGGAAGACCAGCACTCTTAGCAAAACCAAACTCCACATAACCTATGCCACCCTCTGTTTGACGAATTAAAGCAGCTACACCATCATTTTTAGCACCACCTACACCTGTAGGCCACTGAACTGTTTTTCCTTCGCCTACCTTCTGTTTCCACTCTGGACTAATAGCACTAAGATGCTTAGTAAAAACTCCAGTTGTACCACTACCATCAGAACGATGAACTACAGTAATTGGTAGGTCTGGTAGACTTACTCCAGAATTAGCAGAAGCAATTTTGGGGTCATTCCACTTTGTAATTTTACCCAAAAGTATATCTACATAAGCTTGCCTGGATAATTTTAGGTTGGGTACGTCTGGTAAATTGTAAGCCAAGACAACGCTACCTGCCGTCATAGGTAACATCATTACTCCCCTACCAACTTTAGCAATTTCATCATCTTTCATTGCCACATCACTAGCACCGAAATCTACTAATTCTTGGGTAAATCTCTCGACACCAGCACCACTACCAACTGATTGATAATCTACCTGAAGATCGGAACGACTATCTCTCATATCAGCAAACCAACGCTGATATAAAGGAGCTGGAAAAGATGCCCCAGCACCAACTAAGGCGACTTTTTGTTGAGCAAGGCCATACTTGATTCCAGTAATTGTAGTAGCTAGACCAATTGTTAAGGCTACTAAGGATACTTTGGAAGTATTACGAATTATTTGACTAAAATTGATACTAGGTGGCATAACTATTAATTTTTGATACTGACTTTAAACACAAGACATAACAATAATGCAAGTTGAACATATGAAGGTAAAAAATAGGTAAA
>NZ_CEZPJD010000502.1:0-5871 GCF_983059655.1 Okeania sp. | reverse complement strand
GTATATTAATCAGAAATGACTCAATTAAACGGGATTGCTTTTGTTTATCCCAACGGCTTCTTCTTTGATAAAATGGTCGTAAATCCATATATCCAGGTTTCTTTAATGCTTCTGCAAAACTCGGAAGTTTTTCCCGATTAATTTCAGTAAGTATTCTTTTTTCTCTCGAATGATATTTAGCAACAATATCAGTTGCATATTTCCCATTTTTGGTTTTTTTTGTAGCTTTTTCTTGCCACATCTTTTGTTCAATTGGTAATAGTGACATTTTTTTTCCTTAAATTTGAACTCTAATTTATGATTGTATAAGAATTTTTTTATTATGGTCAAAAGTTTAAAGGTTTAGCTTTACATAGTATCCTAAAAATCCTGCTACTTTCAAAAAGAGGTTAAATTTTATGCATGGAGAAATCTTTGTTGCTGGTACTAAGTTTGTTTCCGGAGCTTTCCAAAGTGCTTTGAATGGATTGGCTAAAGGCTTTACAGAAGCCAAGGCAAAGCAATGGGGCGAATCGAAAAAAAAGCAATCGTCTAATTCCAGTGCTATTGTGCAGCAAACTAAAGAACAAGCACAATGGATACAAGCACAATCTGAATATCTCAAGCGACGAGAGGAGAGGGAGACACGGTTAGAAAAGCTGCAAGTAGAACAACAGAAGTTACAAGCTTATATTGCTGGAGAGCAAGCACAACGAGAAGAACGCGCTCTCCAACTCAAAGAAAATGAATTGCAACTACAAGCTAATATTGCGGCAGGTCAAGCACAACGAGAGGAACGCGCTCTCCAACTCAAACAGGAAGAGTTACAAATTCAGCAACAAGATTTGCTGGAACGGCGCGAACTTGCTCGCCTGCAATGGGAGTTGATGCGGGAGTTGCACGCTAAGACAGTTGAGGTGAAACTGACGGAAATTCAAACGATTTGGGATTTGGAGAATTGGTTCTCGAAATTGAGTAGGCAGGAAACGGAGGATATTTTGCGCAAGGGGCAGCAGCAATATCGGTTGTTAGTGCTGGCATCGCCTCCCGATATCAGCGAAGATTGCCCCCAGTCTTTTCACAACAACTTGAAAATCGAAATCCAGAGCAAGTTAAAGGAGTTCCTGCATAAAAATTATCCTTTTAATCCAGAGGCGGATAATTTCTCTCCTTGTCCGGTGGAGTTTTACGGGGATTATTTCAAGGAAGCGATTTCGGATATTCGGGTGAAGCAGTTACAGAAGTTGTTAGCACCGGTGCCGACGGTGGTGCTTTACTGCCAGATTAGCGATTATGAGGTGAATTTCCATCTTGGGCATTGGGGACTACACGACGATGAAGTTTCTTTGTTGCCGATGCAGGCGTGGGATTGGGAACAGGCGCAGGAAAAGCTTGAGGAGGCGGGTTTTGATGAAAAGAAGAGTTTGCAACGGGCAATTCCTGGCTAGTGGCAGTAAAGACTGCACCATCAAACTTTGGCATCTTCACACCGGAGAGTTGCTGGATACCCTAAAAGAGCATTCAAATAATGTCAGTTCTATTGCCTCTAGTTCCAATGAACAACCCCTGAGCAGTAACGATGAAGTCTCCAAGTGGTATCTCGACCCTGGAAACCGCCTACCTGTCGATCGCGAATTTCCCGTAACCAGTCCCGATCGCTCTCTTCTGGTCAAACAAAACTACAACGAAACCACCGAAACATGGAATCTGGAGATTATCGACGCTGCCACCGACAAACTGTTAGAAACCCTCCCCGGTCATTCGGGTTCCATCGAACAAGTCATCTTTAGCGAAGACGGCAACACGATGGTGAGTCTAGGAGGAGATTTAGTCATCAAAGTTTGGCGTCGGGGAGAGAGCTGAAGTCAGAAGTTAGAAGTTACAGCAGATTTCAAGTATATGAAGTATAAATATTAACAATTAAATATTTGTAGTGCGGGCATCTTGCCCGCGTAGGTGTACCTCACCAAAGTGGAATCCTCTCTACATTTTTGCTGTGAGTAAATTTGAGAGATTGAGAATGCCCACAAATATTATTCTCATCTAAATTATTCAGGGCAAACAGAATGATTTTTATCAAACCAAACTATATAGTAAACTGTATCTACCCGAAATCCAAAAATTCGCTTTTTTTCATCTATTCTCATTTCTGATAATTTAATATCTTCCGGTATATTTTCTGGTAAAGATGGATGACTATTAATTAATTTATAACCTGTTCCAACTGATGAACCGCGTTTTTTTGAACCTTGAGTTTTTATCTGCCCCCAGGTATATTTTTCTATTTTCTTTAACCCTTGAATTAAGTCATTAATTTCTGATGAATTCCAATCAGATAAAAGCCAACGATTTTTATCTGTGTATGTAAATCTAAAGCTAGGATTTTCATTATCGGTACTACTTTCTAATGGTGGGGTTGCTTGAGCAGGAATTTGTCTTCCTTGATTTTTTCCTGAAGGTTTTTTTATTCGATTTTTTTTGCTCAATTAAGCCTCCACCATCTCTGAATAGAAAACCTTCATATCTGACTGAGAAATAATATTATTCGATGGTTGAGCTGGTTCTAAATCTTTTCTGGCATTTAGCCAAGGAGTTTCTGAATGTGTTAATTCTTGTAGGTATCTGGCACTTAATTCTCCATAAGTATTCCATACTTCCTCAAGAACTTCTATTTCATCTTTTGCAAATTCTATTTCTAACTCTTCAGGTGGTGGAATATCCCGATAATTGTAAGGTTTATATTCATTCCAAACATCACGAATAATAGGTCCGGAAACCCAAGCTTCAATATCTTGAAAGAACAGAGGTTTATTTCTAAATACTAAACTCCAAGCTTGTGCGTAATATACAAGTTTTTGTAATTTTAGAGGAGAGATTGTATCGCCAGCTTCTCTGTCAATACGACATAAAAAGTAACGAGCTATATCAAGGGCATTTTTCATAGGTTTTATTCTCCTTGGCAGTTTCTTTGATAGACTTAGGAAGCTGATTAAATGCTTTCCAAAATTTAGAGGTAATTTGAGAGTTCATCAGAAATTTAAAGGTCTAGTTTTACCTTCTTTAAACTCGGCGATCGCTTCATCGGCAAGTTGGGCGAGTTGGTCTTGAGAATTAGCAAAATTTTCTGCCCATTTTTTCTCGTCTTCTATTTCTGCTAGGATGAGATAAGCTATAGCTTCTTGTTGGTTTTCTGGTAGTTGAGATAGTTTAGTTAGTGCTTGTTGTAGGATATTGGTCATATTTTTTTTGGTGATTATTTCTTATTAATTTAGCGGAGAAACAAAAATGATACAAGAGCAAATTTTTGAAGAAAGTAGTGGTAATGTATTTGCCGATATTGGTTTGGAGGATGCAGACGAACTTTTTACACGAGGAAAAATAGGTATTCAGGTAATACGTTTGTTGAAAAAACGCCATCTTAGAACAGGATGAAATTAGTGAATTTTTGGGTATTTCTCAAGCAGAAGTATCTCATTTAATGAACGGATAATTTCAAAAGTTTAGTGAAGGAAAACTACTTGATTTTCTCAAACGACTTGATATAGAAATTACTTTACACCGTGTTTGAGAAGAAACCTAAAGCTGAAAAATCTGCATAGTGTTATGCGCGGAGCTAGGAGCTGTGATTTAACGGTGAGAGTGTCATTTCAGTTATCAGTTATCAGTTATCAGTTATCAGTTATCAGTTATCAGTTAAAAGTTAACAGTTAACAGTACCTCGCAGCTATTCCCAGAGGCTTGACATAAGGAATATTCTCTTTTTTTATCCCCTTAAAAGGGGAGGCTTGAGACCTTTTTTTTTTGGTCAAGAACATTATACTGTATTAACTCTACTTAATTAATTAGGAGAATTATAAGGATGTCCAAGACTGCTATCCAAGAAAAAAGGCTCACACTGGATGAATTTTTGTCATCCCCTTTAGCTAGTGAAAACTATGAATATTTCGATGGAGAATTAATTCAAAAAATGTCACCAAAACGTTCTCATTCCCGTGTCACACTTGCTTTATCCTCAATTCTTGAAGATTGGAATCAAGATAAGGGGGAAGTCGGTATCGAATGGTGTGTTCGCTTAAAACGAGATGACAAAGATTGGTGTCCGATTCCAGACTTACTCTATATATCTTATGATAAGTTAGGGGAGATTGAATTAGAAGATGATGCTTGCCCCATTCCCCCTGAATTAGTCATAGAAATTATATCACCTGCTCAATCTTTTAGTAACCTTAGTGAGAAAGCGGAAGCTTATCTAAAAGCAGGGGTATCCCTTGTTTGGTTAATTGATACAAAGGTTAAGAAAATCACCGTTTTTTATCCAGATTCTCCTCCACAAACGAAGCAAGGGGAAGATAGTTTAGGGAATGATTTATTACCTGAGTTAAGTTTAACTCCTCTGCAAATTTTCCAGAAAGCAAAGTTAATTTAGCTGTGAATGTAAGGGGAAAAGACATCCGACCCTCACTTACCCAAACTTGGCGTACTGAGAAGGTTCGTGTCAGATAGTGCAGTTTTGTAAAATTGGCTCTCACTGCCTGCTACCTAAAATTTGAGCCAGACAGTAATACCATTAGGGCTAAAACTAGAGAGGCTGCAATGATTGTGTCAACTAATTTTAGAATCATTTTCTGGCAAGATTAAAAAGCCTTTGCCTAGAAAAGTATGCTACACCTTTCATCAACTTTTTTTAATAAGTAGTGAAGGCTAAAATCGGGTAGATTCGTTATCTAGTTTGTGATTACAGGTTAGTTGGTACTTAATTACAGTTACTCTAGTTTTACACCTTCAATTGGTTATCGCTTCTTCAGAAATCCTCTCCCTGAAACCGACTTTGTAATCTACTAAAGCTAGAATTCTTGCACAGTTGGACGGATAATGATTTCGTTCACATCCACATCGGCGGGTTGTTCAATCACATAGGCAATTGCGCGCGCTATGGAATCCGCAGGAATTGCATTATTCTCATAGAGTTCTTTCACAGCAGCAGCGCTACCTTGATCAGATGAACCATGTTTTAACTCAGACTCAACTAAACCGGGTTCAATGCTTGTGGTACGAATGTTACCCCCTACCTCATGGCGCAAGCCTTCACTAATAGCGCGTACAGCAAATTTTGTACCGCTATAGACTGTCCCACCGGGGCTGAAGACTTTCACCCCTGCAACAGAGGATATATTGATAAAGTGACCACTATCCTGCTTTTCAAAGACAGGCAGTGCAGCAGCTACACCATAAAGAACACCTTTGATGTTGATATCAATCATGCGCTCCCATTCATCCACCTTTAGTGCAGTCATCGGGGCGATCGCCATGAGGCCCGCATTATTCACCATTACATCAACGCGGCCAAAAGCATCGATAGCCTTTTGTACCAAGGCCTCAACATCACTTTTGATTGTCACATCCGTTACCAGATAGTCTGCTTCACCACCCACTGCTTTTAAATCATTTACGATTGCTTGAAGTTTATCTTCACGGCGAGCGCCGAGAATAATCTTCGCACCCAAACTTGACAGATGCCTTGCTGCTGCCTCACCCAAGCCGCTACTGCCACCCGTGATTACAACAACTTTATTTTCAATGTTATTCGTCATATTTTTATCCTTTATTTGATCTATTTTGAAAGGAATCCCATTAGCTCACTCCTTAGTTTAGCTTGCAAGTTATTTAGATGCAAGTCTCTTAAAAAGTATAGTGAGGTTGGCCTTAACAAAGAACAGAATTGAGGCAGTATCACAGAAGAAACATGGTTTATTCTGACCAACTTTTATGATTTAGAAACGACAACAACTCTAATATATAAAACCGTTACCTCTTCCCCCCCATCTCGGCCTCCGGTTTGTCCTCCCCCCACCAACCAATTTTTTTCAGCAGATCCTAATTAGGGTACGCATT